>CBDUOW010000032.1:0-12592 GCA_965368945.1 uncultured Gammaproteobacteria bacterium | reverse complement strand
TGACGGATCGGGTCACCCGCAAACCGCGGGGATTTGGTTTTGTGGAAATGAATCGCAAACAGGCCCATGCCGCAATTCGTGCTCTTGATGGAACGGAATTCTTCGGCCGCGAACTCAAGGTCAACCTGGCGAATGAACGTAAAACCTGACAATTAAAAGTACAATATAAAAAAGGGGCTGTGCCCCCTTTTTCATTAACCCTGTACGTCGAGCAACTCCACATCAAACACCAGGGTGGCATCGGGCGGAATCACTCCACCGGCACCGCGTGCGCCGTAGCCTAACTCGGCGGGAATGATCAAAGTACGTTGACCACCGACTTTCATCCCGGCTACTCCCTGATCCCAGCCTTTGATCACCTGACCGGCACCGAGGTTAAACGTAAACGGATCATTGCGATCGCGGGAACTGTCAAACTTCTCACCCTTGTTATCTGCCGCGGAGTCATCGAATAACCAACCGGTATAATGTACGACCACCGGCTTACCCGCTGCGGCTTCTTTCCCTTCACCATCCTGGTGATCGATAATTTGCAGTTCACTGCCCATAACTGTATCTCCTGTTGATTATTGTAAATAAGTTAATCCCGACCACGTCGGCGTTTCAGTTTGTATTGCGTGATGGATGAAACCAGCTCGTTATAAGGCAGGTCGTCCAGTGTGTCGAACTTTGTTTCCAGCGCATCCAGCAGGCTGGCAATATCAGCGACCGTATCGGCTGGCTGTTCCGTAATTAACTGTTGCAACCCCAGCAAGCCGCCAAACTGTATTTTTTGTAACACACTGTGGGGCATGGTGGTGAGGTCATCCTCTACCTCGAATTCCGGTAGCGCGACATTCTTAAGCTGTTGGAATAACCCAGTACAGCGAACATAGGCTGCCGCATCCTGGCAGATAATCTCCGCACCTCCGCGTCGCACTACCTGCTCAGCATGAATACAATGACAAGTTTCCGCTACGAGGGTACTGCCAAAGGGGCAAATCTGTTCCATACCTGATCTCCTTCAGTCTTAATCGATCAGAGTTAGTATGAATTCATCGCCTGTAAAGCGATGATCCGTTCGGTTAACGGCGGATGGGACATAAACAGGCGTTGCATACCCCGGCCAATACCACCGGAGATTCCAAAGGCGGCCAGTTGATCCGGCAAATGCGGCTGACCGGCACTGGCTTGTAAACGCTGTAATGCACTGATCATCTTTTGCCGACCTGCCAGGCTGGCGCCACCGGCATCCGCGCGAAATTCGCGCCGACGACTGAACCACATAACGATAATGGTGGCCAAAATGCCCAATACCAGTTCAGCAATAATGGTCGTAACCCAGAATGCAGGACCATAGCCACGTTCGTTCCGGAATACCACCCGATCCACGGTATGTCCAATGACACGTGACAGGAAAATAACAAAAGTATTCACCACGCCTTGTATCAACGCAAGGGTAACCATGTCGCCATTCGCCACATGGCTGACCTCATGCGCCAGCACGGCTTCGGCTTCGTCGCTGTTCATTGCCCGCAATAATCCGCTGCTTACCGCCACCAGAGCATTGTTGCGGTTCATCCCGGTTGCAAATGCGTTCACATCCGGCGCATCATAAATTGCCACTTCCGGCATCCCAATGCCGGCCTTTGATGAAAGGCGCTCCACAGTGGCGAGCAGCCACTGTTCCGTATTGTTGGATGGTTGCTGAATCACCTTGGCCCGGGTCATACGCTTTGCCGTCCACTTGGATATGGCGAGGGAAATAAACGAACCCCCAAAACCAAATGCGGCGGCAAATATAAGCAGTGAATTTATATCCAGATTGACGCCTTGCTCAAGGAAAAAACCTTCCACTCCGAATATTCGCAAGGTGATACCAAAAACAACAAGAATCGCCAGGTTAGTGGCAAGAAAAAGAAAGATCCGCTTCATACCCTCACCTCATCAATTACGGGATACCGTGGAGTTTTGAACACCCCATGCAAGCCATGAAATTGACAAAAAATCATTTGCCCGGTTCCAAATATTATTGTACTTAAATTTGTAACTACAATTTAATGACATAATGCCCTCATTTGATAAGGTCAGCCGGGAGTATTTCAAGGGAGGAAGCATGCTGGAAATTGAACTGATATTGCTATTGATGGCCGCTAATGGCGCCCCGATTGTAGTTCGCTGGCTCCTGGGTACGCGTTATGCCTGGCCACTGGATGCAGGTTTGTTGCTGGCCGATGGGCGCCCCTTGTTCGGATCCAGCAAAACATTGCGCGGATTGATTGCAGCACTTGGGTGTACCACGCTGCTAGCCTGGTTAATCGGCTGGCCTCCCTTGCTCGGCTTGTTATTTGCCGCTATGGCCATGCTGGGGGATCTGCTCGCCAGCTTCATCAAACGCCGGCTTGCGATTCCCGCCAGTGGCATGGCACCTGGCCTGGATCAAATACCCGAAGCCCTGTTGCCGTTGCTCGCTGTCCGCGGCTTTTTAGAATTAAGCTGGCTACAAATTATTTTCATCGTAGTGGCGTTTATTGTCCTCGACTACCTGCTTTCATTCGTACTTTACCGACTGCATATTCGCCAACACCCCTATTAATACTCTTAACGAGGCAGTAGCGGCGCGATAAGCGCATCATCGACCTGTTCCTCTTGTAATGCGGCCAGCAAGGCATTGCGGCCCGCTTCCCTTGATTCTCCTTCTGAATGCTGGTCACAGTAAAAATTGACGGCGATTTTCAACATGGTCCGCAATCGTCGGCTCAATTCGACAGTCGGGGCGGTCTGGCAGACGGTTTCGATATTATCCGCCACCGTCAACAAGGCCTCACGCGCCGCCAGTGCACAATCAGACGCGCCTGGTGGATATTGTACCGCCACATAATTTCGAATGGCGGCGGCCATGGTGTCGGATAAATTGGGTGAACACTGTAAATTAATAATCTTGGCGGACATAATCCTGTACCTGGTGAATCACCGATGGCCAATTGCCATTACTGCTCTTATAATACGACGGTTTTTTATCAATGCCAGTCGTATTCCGATCCATGTCTGATAAATTAATTTTTGATACTTCCCTCGACACCTTCGAGCATAATGTCCTGGCGGCCTCACATGACAGGCCCGTGCTGGTGGATTTCTGGGCGGAATGGTGTCCACCTTGCGTGGTCATTGCACCTTTACTGGAACAGGTGGTGAATGAACATGATGGTGAGATTATGCTCGCTAAACTGGAAGTTGATGAGGGTGAAAACATGAAACTTGCAGGTCGTTACCAGGTGAGGGGTTTCCCGACGATTATCCTGTTTCAAAATGGCGAAGAGAAGGGTCGTTTCAGCGGCGCCAAGCCAGTATCTCAGATCGAACTGTTTATCGATGAACACGCGGAATTAATCTGAACTGGCGGGTAGATTCACCAGACCAGGATGATCGTTACTTATTATTTTTTCTTGTCCTTGTTTTTAGTGATATAAACGCCGGGTATCCATGTCTTCTGCAACTTGGCGGTCTCATCCAGGTCTCCATCAAGTTCATCCACGAATTTAAAGTTATTCATACCGATTCGGATGATGTCACCGTTTTGCAGTTTATGCAGAGTTATAAGCTCGTCATTGACGAAGGTATGGTTGGTGCTTTTGAGGTCCTGTAAATAGTATTCAATTTTACCCTCTTCGGTCGTGCTCATGACCACTTCGAGAATTGCATGCTCCTTGCTGACCAGGTCGTCATCAATACTGATATCGTTAGATGTATCCCTGCCTATACGCATCTGCTGCTTATCAATGGGCAACCTGATACCGGCTTCATCCTCGTTATACTGAATCAACATAGCCATAAAATCTTACCTGCCAAGCGAAATAAAATAAGGCAACCAGTACGCCAGCAACACTAATCCGACGATCAGATCCACCCGAAAGACCAGGCGCAAACGCTTCCATTCATCACCTTCCGCCTCGGACATCCAGACCCGGCTCATCAGGGCATCAAGCATCAGCAACATGAAAATCAGCGGTGCCAAAACAGGTAGCAGCAAGGTACTCACCATCTCCCAACCAGTATATACCGCCATGGTACCCGCCGCCGGTTTTCCCAGAATAGTAATGATAGCGCCGAGAATTAGCGCCGCCCGTAAGGGACCCAACTGACCCAGTATGCCCTGCTCTTGTGTTGCCACTCCCGACTCTCCTCCGGTCATTATTAGATTATAAGATTAGTGTGTCGTTCTATCTGTATTACTGGGAGGCATGAATTCCACTTTAACCTGGTTCTTATGGTCTTCTATAAATATGAGCTCGACACCAATTGCACCATCCGGCTTGGTGACCGCCTTGACCTGTTTCAGATCCGACAAACGGTCGGCTAAATAGGCACAGCTTGCGGCAATATGCTGTTCATTATCCGCCAAAAGTGACTGCACCAGGTGTAAGGCAATGAATTGGGCCCGTTGGATCTGGTTGGGCGCTTCAATGTACTGGTTGCCCAGTTGAATACCCGCGCCCATGTCCTGGTCCATATTATCAAGGTATTCCCGTTGCTTTTCGGGGAGCGAAATATCGCGGTTATATTCAATTTGTGCCGTGCCATTCAACAGCACAGCCATGACATTATTCATTACAACTCACCTATTATTCACTGGACATCAGGGGTGCATATTATGGCGCAAAACAGGGGCAAATCTGAAGTCCATTCCGGCTCCCTGTCAGCCAGAATGTATGCCCTTGAATGCCGCGGATCTCGATTGAGGCCAGCATACCCCAATAACCTGATGCGATTACTGGTTATCGGTGTGAGACAGATCA
Source organism: uncultured Gammaproteobacteria bacterium (assembly GCA_965368945.1). Lineage (GTDB taxonomy): Bacteria > Pseudomonadota > Gammaproteobacteria > UBA6429 > Thiohalophilaceae > JAHEIJ01. The sequence continues at coordinate 7,817 of CBDUOW010000032.1, read as the reverse complement.
ACTTGAGCCACTGGAACACGCGGCGAACACGAATAAATCAGTGCAATGTCCAGGAAACAGGTCTGGATTGAAGGGCTTGCGCGCCGGATGCCGGAGAAAATCCGCGAGATTATTTCGAAGCCGTGGTTTGCTGCTTGATGAAATTCTCGATCAACTCCGGAGGAACAGCACCTACCTGTTGGGCCCTCAGATCGCCCTTGGGATCAAAAAATAAAAACGCAGGCGTACCCACGAAATAGGTGCCTGTCAGCTCTGAAAACAGATTGGCCACATCGGCTGGTTCGCCGATTAAATTGGGAAAGTTGACCTTGTGCCGCTCGATGAACTTCAGCGCGTCCGCTTTCTTCGCCTGGCCATCAATCGTAATCCCCAGGACCTGGGCATCTTCATCTGCATGAACAAAATGGAAATCCACGTAAGCATGAGCTTCCTGGTTACAAACATGGCAATCGGAGGCCCAGATCATGACAACCAACCATTTTCCCTTGCCAGTATAATCGCTGATGGATTTTGGCTGACCATCGAAATCCTGCAGTCCACCGGCCTGTGCCGCTGGTAGAAACATGAGCCAGGCCATCAATGTGACAAGGTAGAGTAAACGGTGTTTTATCGAGTTCATGCAATAACGCCTGTTGTATTTTGCGGGGCTGTAAGGTCGGACACTCGGCCGAATCGATTGGTTCACTTTAAATTAACTCGACCACGCTGTGTAGTAGCCCTTATACCACCTTTTCAATTGCCATCACTTCTACCTGCTCCCCGTCAACGCGCCACTTGATATCAAAGTCCAGCAACCGCATACCAAATTCTTTTGCGGACTGGTCCTTATCGTAGTATGCGGGCCGGGGATCAAGCTCAAGCACGTGAATAATTAGCGACATCAGGTTCGGATACGCATTCTCGTAACCGGCGCACTGGGCTACCGCGCGGGATGAAAGACTCACCTGCAAGCGGGGCTCCGGTGAAGCATGCGCATAGCCGCCATGGGCATTCGGGATGGCATCAACGTAGGGCAAGTACGGTTTTATATCGAGCACGGGGGTGCCATCCAGCAAATCAACCCCTTTTAAAAACAGGCGTGGTTGCTCCGCGGTCGTGTCCACCCGTTCCAGTTCAACCACGGATAAGCCGATCGGGTTGGGACGAAACATCGAACGTGAGGCAAATACCCCGACCCGCTTGTTTCCCCCCAGGCGAGGTGGTCGCACCGTTGGCTTCCATGTTTCTTTCAGGCTGGCATGAAACACAAATATCAACCACAAGTGTGAAAAAGCCTCCAGTCCTTCCAAAGCTTCGGTTCGATCATAGGGCGGTAATAATTCCAGGGTGGCGGTCGCCTCCATGACCAAACCGGGTTGGCGGGGAATACCGAATTTTTCCGGGAAGCAGGAACGAATGATACCGACAGGTTGGAAATCAAATTTCACGTTAGTCGATCTCGCGACCTGGTCGTTTAAAATAAGCCTGGGCGTTACTCAGTCGCAGCTTTTGCTGAACACTAGCGGGTAACTGATCTATCCAGGCATGATGATAGCGTAATAATTGCTCATAATGGTTCCAACCCTGATCCGCTTCATACCATTTATACATTTGATGTGCATTCCATACAGGATCGGTACCAACCATTATTATGTCCTGGTTAGCTATGATAAATTCTTTCCAGGCTGTATCCAGCAAACCATTGTCATCCACAAACCCACCATAGTGCCATGGGTCCCTGGCCGCCAGATCGAGCCAGACATTATCACATTCGGCTAGCAACAAACTCAGTTGCGTGGGTTCCATGATTCCACCGGCATGTGCCCACAGAATACGCAAATCCGGATACTGCTGGCATATCGGCAACAGGTAACGATAGCTGGATGCATCCGTGTGGAGCAACATGGGAACGCTGAATTCTCTGGCTAACTCAATCAGTCCCAGAAATACCGGGTTGTCGCGACGCGGCCCAACCCCGGCCACCAGGTGGATCTCACCCAGTCCGGCATACTTACCGGATTCCAATGCAAGGCGAGCCGCGCTTAAAACACCTTTGTCGAAATACCAGTTATGCCGGTTACCTGACTCGTAATAAGGTGAGTATAAAGCTACAATCCACTGCGGCTCCGCTGCTGCCAGGCGACTCGCATAATCTGATGGCACACTCGAGACGACAGCCAGTGCCACATTATTACGCTGCAGTTTTTCAACCACTTCCTCAACACTGATATATTCACTGTGATCCCAGTTGTAATGCAGATGGATATCAGCAAAAGCGGGTGGTTTGTTTGTATTCTTAACAGTACAGCTTTGCAACAACACAAGCAGACCAAAGAAAATAATTGCGACCTGAATTCGCATCATCCTGCTGAAGAACTGTAACTACCATACGTCATCAAGTGCGGTCGCTTCATATAGTCCTTACTCGACATTTCATATAAACGACTCTTTGTTCGCTCAAAGGCGAAAGCCAGACGCCGACCGGTATAGAGCATGTCAGGCATGGCTGCGGCGGTAGCAACCAATTTAACATTATGGTCATACAATGCATCCACCAGGTGGATAAAACGCTTGGCCACATCATCCTGCTCTTCACTCATCACCGGGATATGACTTAAGCACAGGGTATGAAACTGTAAGGCGATCTCAATATAGTCGCTCGCGGCCCGGTGGGTATTGCATAGAATCTGGAAGTCAAACCAGACAACATCATCCGCCAGCGCCACATAGGGAATATCGCGATGATTGATATGCAGCCTGTGCGCTTGTATCGGGGTTGTTGGCGCCAGGTCGGCAAAACGTCGCTCCATCCATTCCTGTTGCTTGTTTGCATTCACTACCAGATAAGTGTCCGCATGTGTCAACCGATGCAGGCGATAATCATCCCCGGCCTTTAAATCGATTTCCTCGAGGTGTTCCTGCAATAACAGGATCGCCGGCACGAAGCGCTCTTTTTGTAATCCGTTTTTATAAAGATCCTTGATCGAGATATTCGAGCTTGCCGCCAGGGTCACCCCATGTTTAAACAAGGCTTGTAATAAGCCTGCCATGATCATGGCATCACCGATGTCGTGCACATGAAATTCATCCAGACATAAAACACGATAGCGTTGCGCAAGCGCTGCACCGATTACCTCCAGGGGATCCGGAGATGGCGGTAATTGCTTGAGCCAGTCATGGACTTCAAGCATGAAGCGGTGAAAATGCACACGATGTTTCTCGCGAAAAGGCAGGCATTCATAGAAACAGTCCAGCAGGTACGTTTTTCCCCTGCCGGTACCCCCCATGAAATACAACCCTCTCAGGGGTTTCGATTTGTGTTTGAATAATTTCGCCAGCAAGCCCGGTTTCTGCAACTGAACAGATAGCAGGTCGTCATATAACCGCTGCGTATGAAAGACTGCATAGCGTTGCAAGGAGTCCGCTACGAAGTATGGTTGGTGCAGATCAAATTCATAGCGTTCCGTCGGAGTCATGGCTATTACAATCGCTTTTCAAGAATACTACGCAATTCAGTATCGCTTAGAACAACAGGATTGGTTTTCATGCTGCTCCCTCGCGAATGCGTGACAACATGATCAATATCTGCGGTAGTTAAACCGAAATCGGATAATCTTGCCAGTTGCATATGTTCAGTCCACGCCATCAAGCGTTCGACCAACATGTGCCACGCCAACTGGGGATCCCGTATTCGCTGTGAGCAAATAATTTCCGCCATGCGAATATACCGCCGTAGCGCAGGATTGTCCGGCTCACGCTCACGCATTGCTTCAATATTAACGTGGGTTGCTTCCGCCACCAGGGTGCCGCACACCACGCCATGGGGTATCGGGAAAAAAGCGCCCAGCGGAGAAGCCAGTCCATGCACGGCACCCAGCCCAACCTGCGCCAGGGTGATGCCCGATAACATGGAGGCATACGCCATCTTGGTCCGCGCTGCTTCTGTCACTTCGGGGTCTGCATTGGCGTTTTCATACCATGACAGCAGACCATCACGCGCTGCACGTAAACCGCTCACGGCCATCGCATTCGTCAGCGGATTGGCGCGCAATGAAGTGTAGGACTCCATTAGCTGAGTCAAGGCATCCATGCCGTTGGCCGCGATCAATTCGGGCGGGCACGAAATCAGCAAGTCGGGATCGACTACGGCATATTCCGCTACCAGCTTGTCATCCCGAAATGATTTCTTGAAGCCTTCTTTTCCTTGTACACTCAAGACGGCATTTTTTGTTGTTTCGCTACCGGTACCTGCTGTTGTGGGAACAGCAATAAAGGGAACGGCCGGCCCCTCATAAGTTCTCTCCGGCCCGACACCTTCAAGATATTCCATCACCGAGTGTCCGAGCCTGAGCAGCCCGGCTATAGCCTTGGCGGCGTCCAGGGCACTCCCACCACCAATACCCACCACCACATCTATATTCTCCGATGCGTGTTGTCCTACCGCCATGTCGATCAGCTCAGGTGAAGGCTCACCGGAAACGGTACAGTGGCACGACTCAATATCATGTTCCTTGAGCTCGGCGTGCAGCCAGCCCCAGTAGTCCGTTGCCTGCAACGACTGTCCACCTGTCACAAGTAACACTCGTTTCCCATATTGGCTGATCAGTTTCGGTAATTTACCAAAGGCACCACGGCCAAACTCTATGCGTGGCAAGCGGGCAATGGAAAAAGGCTGAATGATTTTCATCGTAAATGCTCAGGAAAATCCGACCTGACTCTGCTGATTAGACTTAATATCAACATACCAAAGGCTCGTTCGGCTGTTGTTGTTATCTTGCGTAATAATTATGTGGTTCCGTTGTACGGTAACAAATTAATCAATTACCGGATACAGGCCATTATAACTGACACCCTGTCGTGGTTCCGACATCCAGTCAGCCACCGTTTCACGCCAGCTATGATAATGGCTGGTTTGTTTATGTGCAGCTGCATCATCACTACTCTTATAAGCCTCATATAAAACAAAACGGGTAGGATCATCTGCCAGTTGCAGGATATCAAAGCGAAGATTCCCCGGCTCCTGAATGGATTGTTCATGATTGCGCCGACAGGCCTCGATGAATGCCTCAACATGCTCGGCCTTGATATGCACATGCACCATAGTGACCTGCATTTGCGCCTCCTTCATTATACTGGTTAGCGAATACTGGCAAGTATAAGACCTGATTGAGGCATTGGCACCTTCAACCTGTTTCCAGGTAGCCTTATCAATTACAAAGCAGTTATCAGCCGTAGTGTATAACCCGGGAGCGACAGCCCTGCTGCGGGTATAAGGCTCTCAGCGAATAGAACCCGCTTACTCCGTGGTGAAGTCACACTGTTTATGGCTGGAATCGCAAAAAGGCTTGCTACCGGAAGCACCACAACGACATAGGGCAGCCTTACTGCGTGTGGTGATGTATTGACCATCCTCACTCTGGATCGTCACCTGTCCCTTGACCACATACATGGCATTTGGCCGACAGGTAATGGTGACGGGCCCGGTCGTGGTGGCAAGTTGCTCATCCCGCTCGTCATTGAATGCCGGGGCATCATCGAAATTTACTTTTTTATGGCTGCCGTCACAAAAGGGGATTTTCCTGGAAAGCCCACAGCGGCATAAATACAGTTCGGATTCGTTTGCAAGCACTTCCCCATCGGCAGCCAACAGCTGGAACTCGCCCTCACAGATAAGTGGGCCATTGGCTTGAAGGGTTATCCTGTTGGATTTACTGGGAGTGGCGTTCTGGCTCAAAAATATTCTCCTTCTGACACGTGGCGTATTTGAAACTCAGAATCCCGGCGTACCGGCGGCGCTATGCTACCATAGCTTTTATATTTTCCAATGCTGTCGGGTGCCTATTTATGCCACTTTGGTTCATGCGTCACGGCGAAACCAATTACAACCGCCTTGGCCTGTGTAATGACGACCCACAACGGGACGTGCGCCTGACCGACACAGGCATAAACCAGGCCGAACAGGCCGCAGAACAGTTACGCCACAAGCCCCTGCGACGCATCCTGGTCTCGGAGCTGCCCCGCACACGCCAAACTGCTGATATCATTAACCGCTACCACCAGCTCCCGATTGAGAGCAATCCCGCCCTCAATGACATTCAATCCGGCTTTGATGGTCGCCCTGTGGCAGAGTATTTTGCCGCCATCAGTCATGACCCACTGCATGCTCGCGTCAACGGGGGTGAGTCACTGCTGGACCACAAACGGCGAATCAAGCATTTGCTCCTCGACTTGCAGTCTCACCAGGAGGATGCTGTACTGATTGTTGCCCATGAGGAAACGCTACGCGCCATCAGCGTCTGGTTTCAGGACCTGCCGGACAGTGCTTTACGCGAGCGGCACTTTAACAACGGCGAAATACTGGAGTTCGACTGGCCATGAATTATCCCTATGGTCTGTTACCGGTAAGTTGGCACTGGATTGCTGCCCTGCTTTACGGCCTGGTCCTGATCCCGGCCGTCATCACCGCTCCCTGGCAGCGCTTTCAGCGCCCGGAGATGGCGCATATTTTTCTGGGGAGTTGTGTCGCGCTGTTATTCATGTGGCATATCACCACCACAGAGTTTCCCGGCCTGAACTACCATTACATCGGCGCCACCTTGCTGACCCTGATGTTTGGCTGGCAACTCGCCCTGTTGGCTTTCAGCCTGACTTTTCTTGGCATGATGTTCAATGGCAGTAGTGACTGGCAGAGCCTGCCGATGAATATTCTGGTCATGGGCCTGGTGCCGATCCTGGTAAGCCAGCTTATCTATCGGGTTGTCGACTCTAAACTCCCCAATCATTTTTTCATCTATGTCTTTTTAAATGCCTTCTTCGGTGCAGGTATCGCCATGGTGGCGATGATCGCTGTCGCTTCCGGCATTCTGATATTGGGGGACGTTTACAGCTTCAGCCAGCTTGCTTCGGACTATTATCCCTTCATTCCATTGATGGTTTTTCCAGAAGGATTCATTACCGGCATGTTAATTACCATCATGGTGGCCATGACCCCCAACTGGGTGTATACCTTTGATGACTTGCGCTACCTTAGCGGCAAATAATCAGGAACTCGCAGCTTCCTATACTTCCATTTTTTCTACGTATTTTACTTTAGTTATAGGTCAAGACCTACACACGGTTCAGCATAAACTGACAGACAGTGTAACGGGATCACACTACAATTAAGCTAAAAGAAAATGGAATGGGAACCATGGATCCAAACCGAACGATTGGTACGGGCAAGCCGCGGGCGGGCGAGAAATCGCGCGTTAATGAGGAGCGCCTGTTTTATGTCGACAACGTAGGTTGGTACGTTCATACCCGTGAAGGACTTAAAGGCCCCTACCCGGATGTCGATGACGCCAAGTCATATGTAGCTCGGCTAACACAACTCAACACATCGGACTTGTCACTTGTGGATACGCTACAGATGTAGGTAAGTTAGATGCAGGATTTGAAGGCACAGATGCACGCCAATCGCAATGGTGAGTTTGGTCCGACTCCATGCCGCACCCGTCGATTTTACAATAACGGTAAAAACTGGTTCTTTATGACTCGTGACGGCAAACATCACGGGCCCTGTTAACATTTCACCGAAGCTGAGCCCGCCCTTAAACTCTGCCTGCGTCGCTGCGGTATCGTACGCTACGTGCCTTCCTGAGCCCTGATTCGTTTATCTATTTAATACAATTGTCACGATAGCAGGGCTCACACAATACTACTGGTGATTTAGACAATTTCCGCGGCTTCATTGAAATCAAGTCGTGGACCGCGCGGATAAAGCCCGGAATCATCTCCGTAACCGAGGGCACAGATAAAATTAGACTTCACCTTACCATCAGGAAAAAAGGCAGCGTCAA
>CBDUOW010000031.1:0-12636 GCA_965368945.1 uncultured Gammaproteobacteria bacterium | reverse complement strand
GCTTCCGATATGGAATTCAGTATGGATGTGGCCGAGGACAGCACTACCTCATTTGACCTGGGCGGCGACTTTGACAGCGGCACACAGTCCCTCTCAGAGCCAACCGCCGATGATATGACGCTGGGCGATTTTGAGTCTGATGACCTGGATATCGGTGGCGGAGATGAAGTCGGCACCAAACTGGACCTTGCCAAAGCTTACATCGATATGGGTGATCCCGATGGGGCACGAAGCATTCTGGATGAAGTCATGGCTGAGGGTAACGGCTCCCAAAAATCGGAAGCACAGTCACTACTGGATCAAATCGTCTGATCCTGCATAAAGCTAGCCGGTCCGCTTGTTCGGTGCCGGGCCATTGAGCTGACTGAGCGGAATCTGCATCAAAGGCCCTGGTGGTAAAATACTGCCAGGGCTTTTATTATTTTATAGCCTGACTCATGCGTATTGCTTTAGGAATTGAATATGATGGTCGGCCGTACTGCGGCTGGCAATATCAGGACCACAGCCCGTCCGTGCAGGCGGTGGTGGAGCAGGCGCTGTCGAATGTTGCGGCGCAACCGATCCGGGTGATCTGTGCCGGGCGAACCGACACGGGGGTGCATGCCGCTGAACAGGTGGTGCATTTCGATACCGATGTGATGCGCGAAGATAAAGCCTGGGTAAAGGGCAGCAATGTCAATCTACCCACGTCGGTGAGGGTGTTATGGGTTCGTAATGTCAGCGACAGCTTTCACGCCCGGTTTTCCGCCGTACGACGTCGCTATCGTTATGTCATATTTAATCGCAATGTGCGACCGGCTTTTCTCGCCGGGCGAGTGGCATTTGATTATCGCCCCCTGGATGAGGCGCGTATGCAGGAAGCAGCGCAGTATTTACTCGGCAAGCACGATTTCAATGCTTACCGGGCGGTGGCCTGCCAGGCCAAAAGCCCGGTACGCACCGTATATCGACTGGATGTGACTCGCCGGGATGAGTTAATCCTGATTGATATCGAGGCAAATGCGTTCCTGCATCACATGGTGCGGAACATTGCGGGCGTGTTAATGGCCATCGGTGCCGGAGAACAGGAGCCGGCCTGGGCCAAACAGGTCCTGCAAGGGCGGGACCGCTGTCTCGGGGGCGTAACCGGGCCGCCGGAAGGCTTATACCTGGTGGAGGTGGTTTATCCTGAAGAGTTCGGGTTACCACGGCTTCCCCCGTCTTCGGCGCTCTGGTAATCTGCGCGCTTTGAGCCGATGGAAAGCTGACGGACCGAATGCGAACCCGAATTAAAATATGCGGCATTAGCCGGCCGCAGGACGGTCAGGATGCTGCCCGTCTGGGTGCGGATGCCATCGGTCTGGTATTTTATGCGCCCAGTCCCCGGGCGGTGAGCATCGAGCAGGCGAAGGCGATTTGCGATGCCCTGCCGCCGTTTGTCAGCCGGGTCGGGTTATTTGTGAATGCGGCTCGGGATGAGATAAACAACGTGCTCGCTGAGGTACCGTTGGACCTGCTGCAGTTTCATGGTGACGAAGCGCCGGCCGATTGCGAAGGATTTGAGCGGCCTTTTATTAAAGCCCTGCGTATGGCACCGGATATTGATGTCGTGGCCGTGGCAAAGACCTATCATCAGGCAGCGGGCATCCTGTTAGACAGTTATGAGGCCGGTGTGCCGGGTGGTACGGGACAAACATTCGACTGGCAGCGGGTGCCGACCGGGGTCAAGCAGCCGATTATCCTGGCGGGGGGGTTAAATTCCCGCAATGTGGCTTCGGCTATCGAACTGCTCAGACCTTATGCGGTCGATGTTAGTGGCGGTGTTGAATCGGCCAAAGGGATCAAGGATAGGGATAAAATGACAGCCTTTATGAATGAGGTACTACGTGTTGGAACAAGTTAAGAAACACACTGCACACTACCAGATGCCGGATGAAGCGGGGCATTTTGGTCCTTATGGAGGCATGTTCGTCGCGGAGACGCTCATGGGGCCACTGCGGGAACTGCGTGAAGCGTATGAAAAGTATCTGGAGGATCCGGAGTTTCAGGCCGAACTGGATTTCGAACTGCAGCAGTATGTCGGTCGTCCCAGTCCGCTGTATTTCGCTGAGCGCTGGAGCCGAAAACTTGGTGGCGCACGCATCTATTTAAAGCGCGAAGATCTGAATCACACCGGCGCGCACAAGATTAACAATACCGTTGGGCAGGCATTACTGGCAAAACGCATGGGCAAGACCCGCATTATTGCCGAGACGGGCGCCGGGCAGCATGGGGTAGCCAGTGCGACGGTGGCGGCCCGGCTGGGGCTGGAGTGCGTGGTGTATATGGGCGCCGAAGACATTGAGCGTCAGGCCATGAACGTTTTCCGGATGAAATTACTGGGTGCCGAAGTGGTGCCGGTGACCTCGGGCTCGCGCACCCTCAAGGACGCCTTGAACGAGGCGATGCGCGACTGGGTCACCAATGTGGACAATACCTTTTATATCATTGGTACCGTAGCCGGCCCGCATCCCTATCCCGCGATGGTGCGTGACTTCCAGGCCATCATCGGCCGTGAATCCCGCGAACAGATCCTGCAGCACGAAGGACGTTTGCCCGATGCCCTGGTCGCCTGTGTCGGCGGAGGTTCCAACGCTATCGGCCTGTTTTACCCGTTCCTGGAAGATAGTGATGTCGCCATTTATGGGGTGGAAGCCGCCGGATACGGGCTCGATACAGGCCGTCACGCCGCCCCCTTGTGTGCCGGCAAGCCGGGGGTGTTGCACGGTAACCGAACTTATCTGATGGAAGACAGCCACGGCCAGATCATCCACACCCACTCTATCTCCGCCGGGCTGGATTACCCCGGCGTCGGCCCGGAGCATGCCTGGCTGAAGGATTCGGGCCGCGCCAACTATGTCTCGGTAAATGACGATGAAGCCCTGCAGGCATTCCATGACCTGACCCGGATTGAAGGTATTCTGCCTGCCCTGGAATCGAGTCATGCACTGGCGTATGTCACCAAACTGGCACCGAGCATGAGTCAGGATCAGATCATTATCATTAATTTATCGGGGCGGGGCGACAAGGACATTCATACCGTCGCCACCCATGAAGGGATCACCCTATGAGTCGCCTGCCAGCCTGTTTTACCCGCAGTCGTACGGCCGGCCGCAAGGCGTTGATTCCCTATGTGACTGCCGGTGATCCCGAGCCTGGGGTGACGGTGCCACTGATGCATGCCATGGTGGAGGCCGGTGCGGATATTATTGAGCTCGGGGTGCCATTCTCTGATCCCATGGCCGAGGGGCCGGTGATTCAACGCGCCATGGAACGTGCATTGGAGCACGATGTGACGCTGGATGATGTGCTGGGGATGGTGAAGCAGTTTCGCCAACAGGATAGCGAAACCCCGGTAGTGTTGATGGGCTACCTCAACCCGATCGAGGTCAAAGGTTATGGTGAATTCGCAGCAGCCGCATCTGAGGCCGGCATCGATGGCGTTCTGATTGTCGACATGCCACCGGAGGAAGCGGTTGACCTGGTGAGTGCTTTACAGGCCCATGAGCTGGATATGATTTTCCTGGTAGCGCCGACCACGGATAAAACGCGGATCGCGGCAATTACCAAGGCGGGCAGCGGGTTTGTTTACTACGTGTCGCTCAAGGGCGTGACCGGCGCGGGCCATCTGGATATTGAAGCGGTAAAGGATCGCGTTTCCAGGATCCATGAGTTGACAGAATTACCAGTGGGAGTAGGCTTTGGCATCAAGGATGCCGTTTCAGCGGCGAAAATAGCCAGTGTTGCCGATGCGGTGGTAGTCGGAAGCGCACTGGTTCGACTGGTGGAAGAGAACACCACATCGAGCGAACAAATCAACAGGGCTGTGGCTGGTCTGATAGGCGAAATGCGCCAGGCCATGGATGCAGCCTGAGAAGGCAATCCCTGGATAAATTAACAAACAGGAATTACTGATGAACTGGTTTACCAAATTATTACCATCCCGAATTCGCACCGACTCGAATATCAAAAAGAGTATTCCCGAGGGCTTGTGGACCAAGTGCAATTCCTGTGGGGCGGTATTGTATCGCGCCGAGATCGATCGCAATCAGCATGTTTGCCCCAAGTGTGATTATCACATGCGTGTGGGCGCGCGCTGGCGGTTGGAGCATTTTCTGGATAAAGACAGTGGCGAAGAGCTGGCCGCGGATTTGAAACCCGTTGATGCGTTGAAATTCAAGGATCTCAAAAAGTATAAAGATCGCCTCGTGCAGGCACAAAAAGCGACTGATGAAAATGATGCCCTGGTGGTGATGCAGGGTGAAGTCAAAAAGCTCCCGGTGGTGGCAGCCGCCTTCGAGTTTCGCTTCATGGGCGGTTCCATGGGTTCGGTCGTGGGGGAGCGTTTCGTGCGTGCAGTGAACCGGGCTGCTGAACAAAAGATACCTATGATTTGCTTCTCCGCCAGTGGCGGGGCGCGCATGCAGGAAGCGTTGTTTTCTCTTATGCAAATGGCCAAAACTTCAGCCGCGCTTGCCCGCTTGAGTAAACAGGGTGTGCCATTTGTTTCGGTAATGACCGATCCCACCATGGGCGGTGTATCTGCCAGTTTTGCCATGCTGGGGGATGTGAATGTTGCCGAGCCGAATGCGTTGATCGGATTTGCCGGCCCGCGGGTTATCGAACAAACCGTGCGTGAAACCCTGCCGGAAGGTTTCCAACGTAGTGAGTTCCTGATCGAGCACGGCGCGATCGACATGATTGTGGATCGCCGCGATATGCGTGACCGTCTTGCCAGCCTGTTGGCCATCCTGACGCATAAACCCACACCCTGATTCGTCACTGGTTGCTAGTTGATAGTAACTAGTCGCTGTTACCGATGCGTTTCACTACCCTGGACGAGTGGTTATCCTGGCAGGAAACGCTGCATGCGACGGATATTGAACTCGGCCTTGAACGTGTTGCGGCTGTGTTCCAACAGTTGCATGCCGAACCTCCTCCCTTTCCTGTCATCACGGTCGCCGGCACCAACGGCAAGGGATCGAGCGTTGCCATGCTGGAGGCCATTCTGCTGGCTGCTGGTTACCGGGTTGGCGCCTATACCTCGCCCCATCTTTTAACTTATAACGAACGCGTGCGTCTGGACGGTGAACCGGTCAGCGATGCGATGTTGATGGATAGCTTTGCCCGCATCGATGACGCACGCCAGGACACCTCGGTAACCTATTTTGAGTTTGCCACCCTGGCGGCGCTGGATATTTTTTACCGTCAGGCTCCGGATGTGGTGGTGCTGGAAGTGGGTCTGGGGGGACGACTGGATGCAGTCAATATCATCGATGCGGATGTGGCGTTAATTACCTCCATCAGCGTGGATCATGCCGAATGGCTCGGCGATGAGCGGGAGGCCATTGCGATTGAAAAAGCGGGCATTATGCGAGCGGAACATCCGGTTGTGTTCAGTGGCAGAAACATGCCGGCCAGTCTTGCCGAACGAGCCTCGACGCTGGGGGCTGCATTGTCAGTCCTTGGTCGTGACTATGATTTTCAGATTCGCGAAGCTGACTGGCAGTGGCAGGCCGGGACCCAACCCGCCATCGTCTTGCCGCACCCGGCTTTAGCGGGCAATCACCAGTTCGATAATGCCGCGGGTGTGTTGATGGTGCTTGCCTGTCTGGCACAGCAGTTACCGGTGAGTGAACAGGCAATGCAACAGGGTTTACGGACCGTCAGCCTGGCGGGGCGGTTTCAGATCATTAGGGATGACATCACCTGGGTCCTGGATGTGGCACACAATCCGGATGGTGTGGCGCGGCTTGCCGAGTTACTGGCGGCAACGCCGGTGGCCGGGCGAACCCTGGCGGTGATTGGCATGATGCAGGATAAGGATATCCCGGCGGTGGTCAAAGAACTGCGGCCTGAGGTCGATGCCTGGTTTACCACCAGCCTGCCCAGTCCCCGCAGTGCGGATGCGAATGTCCTGGCCGAGGTGATTCGAAGTCAGACGGATGAGGTTGAGGTGGTGGCCTGTCCTGATGTATCCGCCGCCTGCGAGGCGGCAAAAGCCGCCGCGGGCGACGACGATCGCATCCTGGTTTGTGGATCATTTTATACAGTGGCGGCGGCACTCAGCCACAGCATATAATAAGCCTTTGTTTTTACGGCGCTGGATCTTACGGAATGGGCGCCAACAGGCTAGAGGTTAAATTTGGACAAACACGCTTTCAAGCAACGAATCATCGGCGCCATTGTGTTGGTTGCCCTGGCCGTGATTTTTATTCCCATCCTGTTGCCGGGCCATCGTGATCTTGGCTTCTCCGACACCGAATCTCACATTCCGCCCAAGCCCGACGAACTGGAAAACCTCAAGGTGCTTGAACTGGAGAAGCCCTTAGCCGCGCCCGCCCCTCGTGAGATTGTCCGTACCCCCATCGATGAGCGTTCCCCACCTGCGCCGAAGACCGAATCGGAACCGCCGGTCGTGGAGCCAAAACCTGTGGTAGCCGACAAAAAACCATCTAAACCACCGGTGGAACAGGATAAAAAATCCGATACCGCGACCACCCCCAAGGCCTGGGTGGTGCAAGTGGGGAGTTTCAGTAAACGCGAAAACGCGATGCGCTTGCGGGATCAATTACGCAGCAAGGGTTATAAAACATTCGTTGAACAGATCAGTGCTGCGGACAAGATATTTTATCGGGTCCGGGTCGGGCCGGTGGTGTCCCGCAGTAATGCACTGGATTTGCAAAAGGAATTGCAGACCAAAATGAAGTTACTGGATACCGCGGTCGTGTCTCATCCATGACCCGGCATACCGTAGAACAAAACAAGAACAGTTGGTTTAATGATCGGCGTTGATTACGCGATACTCGGCATATTGCTGATTTCCTCGTTTATCAGCCTGGTGCGTGGTTTCGTGAAAGAAGCCTTGTCGCTGGTAGGCTGGGTACTGGCATTCTGGGTATCACTCAGCTTTGCGGTTCCCCTCTCGAAATTGTTTGAATCCAGCAGTGACGATCCCACTTTACGACTGATCATCGCTTTTGTAGTGCTGTTTGTTTTGAGCCTCATCGTTTCCGCGGTGATTAACTTTTTTGCCTCGCGTCTGGTACAACGCACGGGATTGACCGGCACGGACCGGTTTCTCGGGGTCATTTTTGGATTTTTGCGCGGTGCCGTGCTGGTATCCGTGCTGGTGTTGCTGGCAGGTCTTACCACTTTGCCGAAAGAAGACTGGTGGGACGATTCCTTCCTGTTATTCCGCTTTCAGGCGATAGCCATGTGGGTTCGCGAACTTTTGCCAGGGGACGTGGCGGCAAGTTTTAATTTCTAAGGCGAGATCAAAGCAGGCTTGAGGTCGGTTATACTTACGCTTACAGCAAACTAGCCCCGCCGGGCAGAGGTCACAGTTCATGTGTGGGATCATCGGAATATTTGCCAGAAGTCCGGTCAATCAGGCGTTATATGACGGGCTGACCGTGTTGCAGCATCGTGGTCAGGATGCCGCCGGCATCGTTACCTGTGACGATAACCGCTTGTATATGCGAAAAGACAACGGCCTGGTGCGGGATGTGTTCCACACCCGTCATATGCTGCGACTCCACGGCAACATGGGTATCGGCCATGTACGTTATCCCACTGCCGGTTGTTTCTCCTCCGCGCAAGCCCAGCCGTTTTATGTCAACTCGCCGTTTGGTATTACCCTGGGACATAACGGTAACCTGACCAATGCCGAGGAGTTGAAACGAGATTTGTTCGTGGAAGATCGCCGGCATATCAATACAGATTCCGACTCCGAAATTCTGTTGAATGTGTTCGCCCATGAACTGGAAGCCACGGGTAAGCTGAAAATTACTCCCAGTGATATCTTTACTGCCGTCAGTGGGGTCCATCGACGTTGTCGTGGGGCTTATGCGGTGGTGGGCATGATCACCGGGCACGGCCTGTTTGCCTTTCGCGACCCGCATGGCATTCGCCCGGTCGCCATTGGCCGCCGCCAGAGTAGTAAGGGCACAGAATATATTTTTGCCTCGGAGAGTGTTGCGATTGACGTATTGGGTTATGAACTCCTGCGTGATGTGGCGCCGGGTGAGGCGGTGTTCGTCGACATGGAAGGAGTGATGCATGCCAGCCAGTGTGCGGAACATCCCGAGTTAACACCCTGTATCTTTGAGCATGTCTATTTTGCCCGTCCTGACTCCCTGATGGATGGCATTTCCGTTTATAAAGCACGTCTGCGCATGGGTGAATACCTGGCGAAGAAAATCCTGAGGGAGTTTCCGGATCATGACATCGATGTGGTGTTACCCATTCCAGATACCAGTCGCACCTCGGCCTTGCAGTTGTCTTATGACCTTGGGGTGAAGTACAGCGAAGGCTTCATCAAGAACCGTTATATCGGGCGCACCTTTATCATGCCGGGGCAAACCCAGCGAAAGAAATCCGTGCGCCAGAAACTCAATGCCATCGACCTGGAATTTCGCGGCAAGAATGTTCTGCTGGTAGATGATTCCATTGTGCGTGGCACCACTTCCCAGCAGATTATCCAGATGGCACGCGAAGCCGGCGCCAACAAGGTGTATTTTGCCTCGGCCGCGCCGCCGGTACGCTATCCCAATGTGTATGGCATCGACATGCCCGCGGCCAATGAATTGATAGGTCATGGTCGGGATGAACAGCAGATCGCTGAGGCCATCGGCGCGGATCGGCTGTTCTATCAGGACCTTGATGACCTGGTAGAAGCGGTGAAGAAAAAAGCCAAGGGCATTGAGCGATTTGATACCTCGGTGTTCAACGGTGAATATGTGACCGGGGACGTGAGCCAGGATTATCTGCAACACATTGAAAATCTGCGTAAGGATTCGGCGCGTGGTGATAAAACAGAAAAGGATAACGAGGTGGTTGAGATTTATAACACGGCCTAGTTGACAGTCTGGTCTGGTTGACATAATCTTTTCTACAGCGCCGATTTGAACTCAGCTTGCGGGCGCATAACAAATACAGCTAAAGAGAGCAGGACCTGCTTTAGCGTGCGCTGAGCGGGTTTTTTTATGCGTATTATTCAGCGGGAGCCAACGGTGGCTCCCATAGTCAAGACAATGGGTGAGCAATATGGATTTCGAAAATGACGAATGGGGGTTTGATACCCTGGCGGTGCGCGCCGGCCAGCAACGTACGGCGGAACATGAACATTCTGAACCGATTTTTCCGACTTCCAGCTACGTGTTTGACAATGCGGCCCAGGCGGCTGCGCGGTTTAAGGGCGAGGAAGCGGGCAATATTTATTCACGCTTTACCAATCCCACGGTGCGGACTTTTGAACAGCGTCTGGCGGCACTGGAAGGTGGCGATTCCTGTGTAGCGACGTCTTCCGGCATGGCGGCGATTCTCAGCACCTGCATGGCGTTATTGAAAAGTGGTGATCACATCGTGTCCTCACGCGCCATTTTTGGCAGCACCGTGGTGCTGTTCAATAAATACATCACACCCTTTGGGGTGGATGTCAGCTATGTGCCGCTGACGGACCTGCAAGCCTGGCGCGAAGCAATTCGACCGGAGACCCGCATCCTGTTCCTGGAAACCCCATCCAACCCGTTAACCGAGGTGGCGGACATCGCCGCGCTGGCGGCGTTGGCGCATGAGTACGATTGTTTACTGGTGGTGGATAACTGTTTCTGCACCCCGGCCTTGCAACAACCGTTGAAGCTGGGCGCCGATATCGTGATTCATTCCGCTACCAAATACATTGATGGCCAGGGCCGTTGTGTAGGGGGTGCCGTGGTGGGCAACAAGGAACTGGTTGGCGAGGGTGTGTACGGTTTCCTGCGCACCGCCGGACCCACCATGAGCCCGTTTAATGCCTGGGTGTTTCTCAAGGGTCTGGAGACGCTGCATTTACGCATGAAAGCCCATAGTGAGAATGCGCTGCAACTGGCCCGTTTCCTGGAAGGGCAGGCGGCGGTCAGCCGGGTCTATTACCCGGGGCTTGAAAGCCATCCACAACATCAACTCGCCAGCCAACAGCAAACGGGTTATGGCGGGGTGTTGGCGTTTGAAGTGAAAGGTGGACAAAAAGCCGCCTGGAAGATCATCGATAACACCCAGATGCTGTCGATTACGGCCAACCTGGGTGATACCAAGTCAACGATAACTCACCCCGCGACCACCACCCATGGACGGCTTAGCGAGGAAGAACGGCAAGATGCGGGTATTCAACCCGGGATGATTCGGATAGCGGTAGGACTGGAAGACATTGAGGACATCAAGGCTGATTTACAACGGGGATTGGGCTGAACCGTATTGCCTTGGCGTTAAGCAGTTCGTTAAAGATGATAGTTGAGTACGGAGCTCAACTATATAAAAACTTCCTTAAGTTAGAACAATTCCAATTTCTAATACGCTAAAATGCGTCCCACAGGTTGTGACTAATGAGACACAGTAAAACGGTAAGGTATTTATAACCCGATGTTAATTATCAGGTTGTCACATGCCAGAAAAGAGAGATGCAGATAAATGATCTACATCAAAAATAGGCTTGAGATGCGGTTAACATAGGACTAATCTTCAGAATATGATGTTATTCTAATATTAGTGAAATTCCACTATTTCAGGAGATTAAAATGTTGAAGTTTATCGGTGGATTGGTAATCGGCATCGTACTATTGGGTGTCGTCATGTTCTATAAAGCGGGTTCGTTCATGTTTAATGAAATCGAAAGCCCGTATAGCGTGGAAGAGACTGCTGCACGTATCCAGCGTAATATTCAGCGCCTGGAAAGTCGCGGCTGGAAACTTTCCGGTCTGCGCGATCCTTCCAAGGCCGTGGCGGCCTCCGGTACCAACGTAATGCCGGTCTTGCTGGTCGAAGCCTGTAGCACCAAGTATTCCGCTCCGCTACTGAAAGCAGACGAAACCCGTCTGCTCTCTATCCTGATGCCCTGTACCATCACCGTATACAAGAAGGACAATGGCAAGACCTATATTGGCCTGATGAATTCCGGGCTGATGGGTAAGATGTTCGGCCAAAAGGTTGGCACCATCATGGGTGAAGTGGCCAAGGATCAGAAAGAATTCGTGAATTTTGATCCCAAGCAACCGGCTCCGCCCCTGATTAAAATCAAGCCCGGTGGTGGTGGTGCTGGTGGTAAGGATGTTGGTGGCTGTTAATTCCACCCGTGGCTGGCTCACTCAACGAGCCAGCCATCATTGCATATACAAGACCAATGTCTTTTGAGGAGTGATTATGTCAATCCCTAGAACACAATTTCTGGCCGTTGGCGCCCTGACCGTCCTGTTTACGTTCGCAGGACTGGCCAATGCCAAGGTTGAGGAATCCAAGGCCGCCGCGAAGGCGCCTGCAGCGGTGGCTGCGGCTGATAAAAAATCCGCCAAGGAGTCTAAATCCACCGCGGACCATTCCAAGTTCAAGGAACTGGACAAGAATTTCAAAACGGGCCCGGATGTGACCAAAGCCTGTCTGGAATGCCATACGGAAGCGGCCAAGCAAATTCAACATACCAAGCACTGGAACTGGGAATGGGTTAATCCCCAGACCAAGCAGAAGCTGGGTAAGAAAAACGTGATTAATAACTTCTGTACTTCGGTGGAGACCAACCAGACATTCTGTAGTGCCTGTCATGTTGGCTATGGCTGGAGTGATGATTCGTTTGACTTTACCAAGCAAGAGAATGTCGACTGTGTCGTTTGCCATGATACGACGGGGAAATACAAGAAGATTCCCGGCTTGTCAGGCCATCCCAACTATAAGTCAATGGAGTGGCCACCGCACTCAGGTAATTTTCGTCCCGCCACGGACCTGAAGAAGATTGCCCAGAACGTGGGTAAAACCAGTCGTCAGACCTGTGGCGCCTGTCACTTCTTCGGTGGCGGTGGTAATGCAGTCAAGCACGGCGACCTCGATACTTCTTTGATCAATCCGGGTCATTACCTTGATGTGCATATGGAAACCAATGGCCTGAACATGACCTGTGGTGATTGCCACCTGAGTGATTCCCATGAAGTCTCGGGCAGTCGTTATGCTCCGACGGCTTCAGATGATAAAGGCGCATTGATTCGTGGTAGCCAGGATGACCGCAACCCGACCACCTGTGTAGCTTGTCATGGCAATGAACCGCATGTCACAGAAGCCAAGCTTAATCACCATACCGACAAGATTGCTTGTCAGACCTGCCATATTCCGGCCTATGCGCGTGGCAACTTGCACACCAAGATGACCTGGGACTGGTCTACCGCCGGCAAGCTGGATGAAAAAGGCCACCGGATTGTTACCAAGGGTAGTGAAGGCCGTGCCTTGTATGACAGCAAGAAAGGCCACTTTACCTATGAACGCTATGTGATCCCCGAGTATGTCTGGTTTAACGGCAATGTCCGCTTCACGCTGTTCGGTGACAAGGTCGATACCGACAAGGTCAAGATCAATGAGTTCATGGGCAGTGCTGATGATCCAAACTCCCGTATCTGGCCGGTGAAAGTCTTCCGCGGTAAGCAGCCCTATGATGTTGGGAATGAAACCCTGGCGGTGTTCCATACCGCGGGCAAGGATGCTGAGGCATTCTGGGGCAACTATGACTGGGATAAGGCTCTGACTGCCGGCATGAAGGCGATGGACGTTGAATACAGCGGTAATATGAAGTTCGTTGAGACTGAAATGTCCTGGCCCATT
>CBDUOW010000030.1:0-12931 GCA_965368945.1 uncultured Gammaproteobacteria bacterium | reverse complement strand
GCGTGAAGCTGGGCTGCAACTCTAAGGGTTGAATAATGGCAGGATTTGATAAAGAGCAAAGCACCGACGGTTTGCAAGAACGTCTGGTTGGCATACGTCGCGTTGCCAAGGTGGTCAAGGGTGGCCGTATATTCGGTTTTTCCGCCCTGACCGTGGTTGGCGATGGCCAGGGTCGTGTTGGTTTCGGCCGGGGCAAGGCGCGTGAGGTCCCGGTGGCAATCTCCAAGGCCATGGAAAATGCACGTAAGAACATGATTAAGGTGTCCATCAAGGACGGTACCCTGCAGTATCCGATCACGTCTGAGCATGGAGCCGCCAAGGTGTTCATGCAACCGGCTTCTGAAGGTACAGGTGTTATCGCCGGTGGTCCGATGCGAGCTGTATTTGACGTGGTTGGTGTGAGTAACGTACTGGCCAAATGTATTGGCTCCAATAACCCGGTTAATGTTGTCCGCGCCACTATCAAGGGACTGGGTGACATGTCATCACCGGAAGCAGTCGCCAGCAAGCGTGGTAAGTCTGTGGAAGATATTCTGGAATAAGGCCATGGCAGAGAAAGCTAAAATCAAAGTAACACTGGTACGCAGCACCAATGGACGACTGGCATCCCATAAGGCCTGTGTGGCCGGTCTGGGTCTGCGTCGTATGCATCAAACAGTTGAAGTTGAAGATTCCCCATGTACACGTGGCATGATTAACAAAGTCAACTACATGGTAAAGGTTGAGGAGAACTAACATGTTTTTAAATACCCTCAAACCGGCGGCAGGATCCAATAAAACGCGTAAGCGCGTGGGACGTGGTATAGGTTCTGGCACGGGTAAGACTTGTGGTCGTGGCCACAAGGGACAAAAGTCTCGTTCCGGTGGTTTCCACAAGGTGGGCTTCGAAGGCGGTCAGATGCCGCTGCAACGTCGTGTGCCCAAAGTTGGTTTCAGTTCCCGTGTTGGCATGGTTACGGATGAAATCCGCTTGCATGAGCTGAACAATATTGATGCGGACGTGATTGATCTGGCTACGCTAAAACAGGCCAACCTGATCAACAAGAGTATTCAGCACGTCAAGGTTATGGTCTCCGGCAAACTTGAAAAGGCAGTTACTCTGAAAGGAATTCGCGTCACCAAGGGTGCACGTGAAGCAATTGAAGCCGCTGGCGGCAAGGTCGAAGAGTAAGCTTAAGTGGGAACCTCGCGGGCAGGTATGGCTGACGCACTGGCGGCCGGAAAATTTACTGAGCTGCGGCAGCGAATTTTCTTTCTGCTTGGTGCGTTGCTGGTTTTCCGTGTTGGTTCATTTATTACCGTCCCGGGTATTGATCCAGCCACCTTGGCCGAATTGTTTGACCAGCAACAGGGCACCATCCTGTCGATGTTTAACATGTTCTCGGGTGGTGCACTGCAACGCTTGTCGTTGTTCGCCCTGGGGATTATGCCCTACATTTCGGCTTCGATTATTGTGCAGTTGCTGACCAAGGTGCATCCGAAGCTGGAGCAGTTGAGTAAGGAAGGGGCAGCGGGTAAGCGTAAAATTACCCAGTACACGCGTATGGCGACACTGGGTCTGGCCACCTTCCAGGCGCTCGGTGTATCGGTTGCGCTTTCGCGCCAACCAGGTCTGGTTATCATTGACCAGAATACATTTTATTTCACCACCGTTGTGACGTTGGTGACCGGGACGATGTTCCTCATGTGGTTGGGAGAACAGATTACCGAACGGGGTATTGGTAACGGTATCTCGATGATAATTTTTGCCGGTATTGTTGCCGGCTTGCCTTCGGCCATCGGGGGTACCCTGGAACTGGGCCGTACCGGTGAGCTGAGCTACGGGTTTATTTTGATTCTGTTTATTGTGGCATTGGCAGTGACTGCGTTTGTGGTGTTTATGGAACGTGGCCAACGACGAATTACGGTGAATTACGCCAAACGCCAGCAGGGTCGGAAAATGTATGCGGCCCAATCCAGCTTTCTGCCGCTGAAGATTAATATGGCCGGGGTGATTCCGCCAATTTTTGCCTCGAGCATTATTTTGTTCCCGGCGACCCTGGCGGGTTGGTTTGGCGGCAATACGGAAGGTCCATTCAGCTGGTTGCAGGACGTGGCGACCATGTTATCGCCGGGGCAGCCAGTGTATGTACTGATGTACGCGGTTGCGATTATATTCTTCTGCTTTTTCTATACGGCGTTGATGTTTAACCCGAAAGAAACTGCAGACAACCTGAAACGTTCTGGAGCCTTTATCCCTGGAATACGTCCGGGTGAACAGACCGCGCGTTATATCGACACCATTCTGGGACGATTAACCCTGGTTGGGGCGGCTTATATTACTGCCGTGTGCCTGTTGCCGGAGTTTCTGATCGTTTACTGGAACGTACCTTTCTATTTCGGTGGTACGTCCCTGTTGATTATCGTGGTTGTGGTAATGGATTTTATGGCGCAGGTTCAGGCGCATTTGATGTCCCACCAGTATGAGGGTCTGATGAAAAAGGCCAATCTGAAGGGGCAGGGTGGAACCGGGCTGTTGCGCTAGGTTTGACCAGGATTTTATTGGAGTAAAAGTAATGAAAGTTCGTGCATCTGTGAAGAAACTATGTCGCAACTGCAAGATCATTCGTCGCGACGGTGTGGTGCGAGTGATCTGTAAGGATCCGCGTCACAAACAGCGTCAAGGCTGAAAAAGATTGTCTGTTCAGTGCCTTAGCGCTGGAGGAGAATGGTATTTTCAGTTCAAAAGGCCTTGCTCAGGCAGGCCGTAGCACGTAGAATTGAGCGTTTTCGCGGGGCCACGTGCCCTGCGAGATCATTGTTTGATTGAATTTAGGGAGTGGCTAAATGGCCCGTATTGCTGGTATCAATATTCCGGTAAACAAGCATACCGATATTGCGCTGACATCGATTTATGGTATTGGCCGGACTCGCGCCCAGACTATCTGCGCGGCATCCGGTATCAAGCCCGATACCAAGATCAAGGATCTGGCTGAGAACGAAATTGAAGCGCTGCGTAATGAAGTTGCCAAATTCACCGTAGAGGGTGATTTGCGACGTGAAGTGTCCATGAACATCAAGCGACTGATGGACCTGGGCACTTATCGAGGAATTCGTCACCGCCGTGGTTTGCCGCTGCGTGGCCAGCGTACCCGTACTAATGCCCGTACCCGGAAGGGTCCGCGTAAACCCATTAAGCGATAAACACAGGTTTTAAGTAATTATGGCAACCAAGTCATCTACAAGTCGAGCCCGTAAGAAAGTCAAAAGAGACGTTTCCGACGGTATCGCGCATGTTCATGCGTCGTTCAATAACACGATTGTAACGATTACCGATCGTCAGGGTAATGCACTTTGCTGGGCCACCTCGGGTGGTTCCGGGTTCCGTGGTTCCCGTAAAAGTACCCCGTTTGCTGCCCAGGTTGCTGCTGAAAGAGCAGGTACCATGGCGCAGGAATACGGAATGAAGAATCTGGAAGTTTGTGTAAAAGGTCCTGGCCCGGGTCGCGAATCCGCAGTTCGTGCACTGAATGCCAAAGGCTTCAAAATCACCAATATTTCTGACGTGACTCCCATTCCTCATAATGGTTGTCGCCCACCCAAGAAACGTCGCGTTTAAGCGGGAGAATTACCTTGGCAAGATACATCGGTCCCAAATGTCGTCAGTGTCGTCGTGAAGGCGAAAAACTGTTTCTGAAAGGCGAAAAGTGCTTTAGCAGTAAGTGCGCGATGGAAAATCGTGCCTTTCCACCTGGTCAGCATGGTCAGTCACGTCGTGGTCGAATGTCTGATTACGCGACCCAGTTGCGTGAAAAGCAGAAGATGCGTCGTATTTACGGAATTCTGGAAAACCAGTTCCGTAACTATTATAAAAAGGCAGACAGTAAGAAGGGCTCAACCGGCGAAAACCTGTTGCAGTTACTGGAGTCTCGTCTTGATAACATCGTATACCGCATGGGGTTTGGTGCTTCCCGCTCCGAAGCTCGCCAGTTGGTGCGTCACAAAGCGATCACCGTCAACGGTCGTAAACTCACCATTCCGTCCGCGCAAATCAAGCCGGGTGATGTTATTACAGTGAGTGAAAAGGCCGCAAAGCATTTGCGAATCAAAAGTTCAACTGAATCCACTCAGCAACGTGGTTTGGTTGACTGGGTTGATGTGAATGTCGAAAAGCTTGAAGGTACTTACAAAAATGTACCTGAACGCAGTGATCTGCCGAGTGACATCAATGAAAACCTGGTTGTCGAGCTGTACTCGAAATAACCCGGTAATTGTTTATAGTCATTCACGGATTGTATTTTAGGAATATTTGAGAGGGCACTAATTAATGCAGGCCTCAGTTACAGAATTTCTGTCTCCCCGGATTGTTGATATTCAGCAGATCAACGATACACATGCCAAGGTAACCCTGGAACCACTGGAACGGGGTTTTGGTCATACCCTCGGTAATGCACTGCGTCGTATCCTGTTATCTTCCATGTCAGGTTGCGCCATTGTTGAAGCTGAAATCGAAGGTGTCTTACATGAATATACCTCTATCGAAGGTGTTCAGGAAGACGTGGTTGATATCCTGTTGAACCTGAAGGGCGTTTCCCTTCTTATGGCTGGTGAAGGTGAAACCACCCTGACGCTGAACAAAAAAGGTCCGGGTCAGGTAACCGCCGGTGATATTAACCTCGACCATAATGTCGAAGTGATAAACCCAGAGCATGTCATCGCTAATCTCACCAAGAATGGTGAACTCAACATGACACTGAAAATTGCCAAGGGTCGTGGTTACCAGCCGGCAACAGTCCGTGCCAATGATGAAGACGAAGATCGTCCGATTGGTCGATTGCAGCTGGATGCCAGCTTCAGCCCGGTTCAGCGTGTCGCCTATATTGTGGACAGTGCCCGCGTCGAACAGCGTACCGATCTGGATAAGCTCATTATTGAGCTGGAAACGAATGGTACGATTGATCCCGAAGCAGCCATTCGTGGTGCGGCAACAATTCTGCAGGACCAGTTGTCTGCCTTTGTTGACCTGCGCAGCAAGGAAGAGGCTGAACCGGAAGGTCAGGAACCGGATATTGATCCTATCCTGCTGCGTCCGGTCGATGATCTTGAGTTGACCGTGCGTTCCGCTAACTGCCTGAAGGCTGAGCAGATTTTCTATATCGGCGACCTGATTCAGCGTACCGAAGTGGAACTGCTGAAGACGCCAAACCTTGGCAAGAAGTCACTGACGGAAATCAAGGATGTACTGGCCTCACGTGGCCTGTCGCTGGGTATGCGACTTGAAAACTGGCCTCCAGCCAGCCTGAAAGAGAAAAAAGAGGAAGGCATTCTTTAAGCGCCAACCTATTTGTAACGAATTCGAATTTTAAGGTAGAGAACCATGCGTCACCGTAAAAGTGGTCGTAAACTGAACCGCAACAGCAGCCATCGCAAAGCCATGTTTCGTAACATGTCTGCTTCGCTGTTTGAGCATGAAATGATTCAGACCACCCTGGCCAAGGCCAAGGAACTGCGTCGCAAGGCTGAACCACTGATTACCCTGGCCAAGGAAGACAGTGTTGCCAACCGCCGGCTGGCGTTTGCCCGCTTGCGTGATCGTGATGTGGTCACCAAATTGTTTAATGAACTGGGTCCACGTTATAAAGCTCGCCCCGGTGGTTACCTGCGCGTTCTGAAATGTGGCTTCCGCTCAGGTGACAACGCCCCGATGGCAATCGTCGAACTGGTGGATCGGCCTGTCGTCGCCGAGGAAGTTACAGAAGGTGAGACTAAAACCGCACAGGCGTAAAGCGAATAAATTGATCATATAAAAAAACCGGGCTTGGCCCGGTTTTTTTATGGAAGGAAACAATCTAGACTTTTTCACATGATTGTATTGTTTACCGATTTTGGCTGGCAGGGCCCGTATGTGGGCCAGATGAAAGCCGTGCTGGCACAGCAGGTGCCCGATCAGACGGTTATAGATTTGATGCACGATGCGCCTGTGTTCAAAACCCGTGCGGCGGCCTACTTATTGGCGTCCCTGGTTGAACCCTTTCCAAAGGACACCGTGTTTCTCGTGGTTGTCGATCCGGGCGTGGGATCAGGCGAACGACGCCCTTGCGTGCTGCAGGCAGATGGACGTTGGTACGTTGGGCCGGATAATGGTTTATTGAATGTCATTGCCAAACACTCCGCCGAATACAAAGCCTGGGTGATCGACTGGCAACCTGAATCCTTATCCGACTCGTTTCACGGGCGTGACTTGTTTGCACCGGTTGCCGCGCAACTCGCATCGGGGCAGGTACCGGAGATGACGGAAACCAGCCTGGCGCAAGATCCGCTGAACTGGCCGGCCGATCTGGCGGAGGTTATTTATCTGGATTCATTTGGTAATGCCATGACTGGCTTGCGCGGTGCCCGTATCAACAAGGATGCGGCACTCATGATAAATGCTACCCGGATCAATTATACGCGTGTTTTTGCCGAGGCCGAAAAAGCTGAGCCTTTCTGGTATGTGAATTCAAATGGGCTGGTTGAGATCGCGATGAACCAGGCCGATGCCGCACGGACATTAGGCCTCGAAATTGGAATGCAATTACAGGTCATCTAGTTGTCAGGCATTGCTCGCAGTTCGTTCCGCGGAAACCTTCAGGACTTTTTTCAGATACCGACCGGTATATGACTCAGCGTGTTGCGCCACTTCTTCCGGTGACCCACAACACACCACGGTACCTCCCTTGTTACCACCTTCCGGTCCCATGTCGATGATCCAGTCAGCTGTCTTGATGACATCAAGGTTGTGCTCGATCACGACAATGGTATTGCCATGATCACGCAGCCGGTGCAACACGGCGAGTAATTGTTCAATGTCGTGAAAGTGCAGACCGGTTGTGGGTTCATCCAGAATATAGAGGGTCCGTCCGGTATCGCGCTTTGATAATTCACGCGCCAGTTTGACACGCTGGGCTTCACCACCTGACAGGGTCGTGGCGTTTTGCCCCAGGGTGATATAGCTCAGGCCGACATCCATCAGGGTATGTAGCTTACGCTTGATCGGCGGGATGGCATTAAAGAAGTCAAAGGCTTCTTCAACGGTCATTTCCAGAACTTCATGGATATTTTTACCCTTGTATTTCACTTCCAGGGTTTCACGGTTATAGCGTTTGGCCTTGCAGACATCGCAGGGGACATAGATGTCCGGCAGAAAATGCATTTCAACCTTGATCAGGCCGTCGCCCTGACAGGCTTCGCACCGCCCGCCTTTTACATTAAAGCTGAACCGGCCGGGATTATAACCACGGGTACGGGCTTCGGATGTCGCGGAGAACAATTCCCGAATCGGCGTGAACAGCTGGGTGTAGGTCGCCGGGTTAGAGCGGGGTGTACGGCCGATGGGGCTCTGGTCAATATCGACGACCTTGTCGAATTGCTCCAGTCCCAGGATGGCGTCGCAGTGGGCCGGGTCTTCGCTGCTGCGATTAATTTCCAGTGCGGCATGGCGATAGAGTGTGTCATTAATCAGGGTGGATTTGCCCGAACCGGATACCCCGGTGATAGCGGTCATCAGGCCGACGGGAATATCGACATTCACCGCCTGCAGATTATTGCCCGTTGCCCCTTGAATGGACAGCTGGCGTTCGGGGTCATTGGAAGTCCGCCTCATCGGTACGGGGATGGTTTTGCGGCCTGACAGGTACTGGCCGGTGAGGGAGGCGGAATTGGCCAGGATTTGCTGCGGTGTCCCCTGGGCCACAATCTGGCCGCCGTGGACTCCGGCGCCCGGGCCGATATCGACCACATGGTCGGCACTGAGTATGGCCTCCTCATCGTGCTCAACCACGATCACCGTATTACCCAGATCCCGTAAGTAATTAAGGGTGTTGAGCAGACGCACATTGTCACGCTGGTGCAGGCCAATAGAGGGCTCGTCCAGAATGTACATGACCCCCACCAGTCCGGCACCAATCTGGCTGGCCAGGCGAATACGCTGTGCCTCGCCCCCCGAGAGGGTATCAGCGCTGCGATCCAGGCTCAGGTATTCCAACCCCACGTTGACCAGGAAATCCAGCCGTTGACCGATTTCCTTGACGATTTTGGCAGCGATTTCACCTCGCCGCCCCGGTAGTCTGAGCTCCGTAAAAAATGCCCGGGCCGTGTCGATCGGCATGGCAGAGATGGCGGGCAGTGTCTTGTCCGTAATATAGACGTGACGTGCGCCCCGATTCAGGCGGGTCCCCCCACAGTCGGGGCAGGATTGGTGACTCTGATAGCGTGCCAGCTCTTCCCGTACCACGTTCGACTCCGTGTCCCGGTAGCGGCGCTGCATATTGGGAATGACCCCTTCAAAGGGCTGGAGTTTGCGATATTCGCCCCCGCGGTCGTTGAAATAGCTGAATTCAATTGCCTCTTCACCGGAACCGTACAGGATCAGTTGTTTAATGGTGTCCGGCAGCTCCATATACGGCATATCCATATCGAAGTCGTAGTGCTGCGCCAGGGAGGTAAGTAACTGATAATAATAAATATTTCGCCTGTCCCAACCGCGAATGGCGCCGGCATTCAGGCCCACTTCCGGGTGGATCACCACCCGTTCCGGGTCAAAAAACTGCCGTACCCCCAGGCCGTCACAGGTGGGGCAGGCGCCCGCGGGGTTATTGAAGGAGAACAGGCGGGGTTCCAGTTCACTGAGTGAGTACCCACATACCGGGCAGGCATAGCGTGCCGAGAAGACGATGTCGTCCCGTTTTGCTCGTGGCCCCTCATCGTTCATCCAGGCAATGCGGGCCAGTCCATCAGACAATTTCAGTGCGGTTTCAATTGAATCCGCCAGACGCGACTGAATATCCGCCCGTACCTTGAACCGGTCCACCACCGCCTCAATCGTGTGTTTGCGGCGCCGGTCCAGCGCAGGGACCTGATCCAGCTCGGTGACCTTGCCGTCCACCCGGGCGCGGACAAATCCCTCGGCGCGCAGCATATCGAAAACCTGTTCATGTTCCCCTTTGCGAGCATCAATCAACGGTGCCAGCAGCATCAGTTTGCTGCCCTCGGGCAGGGCCAGCACATGGTCTACCATCTGGCTCACCGTCTGGGCATCCAGGGGCGTATCGTGGTCCGGACAACGCGGTTCCCCGGCGCGGGCAAACAGCAGCCGCAGGTAATCGTAAATCTCGGTAATGGTGCCGACAGTCGAGCGTGGATTGTGGGAAGTTGACTTCTGTTCAATGGAAATGGCCGGGGACAGCCCCTCGATGTGGTCAACATCCGGCTTTTCCATGACCGACAGAAACTGGCGCGCATATGCCGAGAGGGACTCCACATAGCGGCGTTGACCTTCGGCATAAATCGTATCGAAAGCCAGTGAAGACTTGCCCGAGCCAGACAGACCCGTGATCACAATCAATTTATCGCGAGGCAGATCGAGATCAATGTTCTGCAGGTTGTGGGTTCGAGCCCCACGGATTTGGATAGTGTCCATGAATTATTTCCGCGTAACAAAGCAACCCATAACTATACGCCCATCCCGGGGTGATGGGCAAAGCGATCACAGCGCAGTATTAGAACTGCGTTCAGTTATCGGTACTACCAGGAGAAGGGAAAAAACCGCTGGATTAGAGGTTATTCGTGGCCCAGTTTACCGCCTGGGTACGGTTTGAAACATCGAGCTTTTTGTAAATATGGTAAATATGGGTCTTGATGGTGTGCACACTCAGGCTGAGTTGATCGGCGATGTCAGTATTTTTGGCGCCAGTGGAAAGCAGGTTCAGGATCTCCATTTCCCGCACCGTCAACAAGTCATGTTCACGGCTTAAAAATGCCTGAGAAGTATGTGGTTTCTGGTTAATCAGGTAGCGGGCAATCACACGCCGTGGGAACCACAGGTCACCGTTGAAAATTGCCAGGACCCCTTTGGTGAGGTGGTCCGGGCTGGAATCCACATAGAAAATGCCATGGATTTCAGGCGGTGCCGCCAGTTTCTCCAGCCGGCTGTCATGCTCGGCATTGAAGAAGGCATACACTAGTTGTTGCTTGCCGGATTTACGGCACTGTAAGAGCAAATCCAGGGCTTCTCCGGGGCTTTCCTCACTCGCATCGATCAAAACCAGGCCGGTCTTGGTGTTATATTTGAGCGTGGGGGATTGGCCGTATCGGCAATCGGTGATGTGGCAGCGGCCATCGGTGGTGGCTTCAAGATGGGCAGCCAATTTCTCGTAAGCACCGGGTCGTGAGCCCACGATATTTATCCAGCGTCCTGCTAACATGACCATCCTCGTTTAAGATCCAATTTCTCCAAGCACATTCCTTCTCATTGCCTTTGTTGGCGGACAAGAACCAGGAAATGGGCCATCCATGCCTCTCTGTCTCAAACAGACAGTATCTAAATAATAATTCAGGGTTTCTCTTCGGAAACTACCACTAAATATAAGTAGATTTGAATGAGCCGACAAGCAATATTTTAAAAAATACTACTATATCCTTATTACTATTGTAGTAGATTACAGTCCATTTTCACGCCAGATTTGCACATTTCTTCACAGTTCTGAACCTGTTACCATGCTGCGCCCTATATAAAAGGTATGGTTTCCAACAAGGTAACTCAATGCAGCAGGATTCAATGACAACCAGTGAACGCCGGGCGGCGTTCTCGCTTGCAGGTATTTTTATGACCCGCATGCTTGGTGTGTTCCTGATTTTGCCGGTGTTTACCCAGTTTGCCCGGGAGTACAACGGCTACACCGCCACCCTTGCCGGTATCGCCCTGGGGATCTACGGCCTCACCCAGGCCCTGTTTCAAATTCCATTGGGGATGCTCTCGGACCGAATCGGCCGTAAGCCGGTGATTATTGGCGGGTTACTGGTATTTGCGCTGGGCAGTGTTGTCGCCGCAATGGCGACGAGCGTTGAAGGCGTCATCCTGGGACGCGCCCTGCAGGGTGCGGGGGCGGTGGCCAGTGCCGTCATGGCGCTGGCGGCGGACCTGACCCGTGAGGAGCATCGCATCAAGGTCATGGCCTTCATTGGCGTGAGTATTGGGCTCTCGTTTGCCGCCGCCATGGTGTTGGGACCGGTTCTGGCGGGTTGGTTTGGCCTGGCGGGTATTTTCTGGACCATTGCCCTGCTGGCGCTGGGGGGAATCGGGATCACGCTGTTTTTCGTCCCTCGGCCCAGGGTCTGTCGTTTCCATCGCGATACGGAAGTGGAGGTGGACTGGTTTCGTCATGCAGTACGCGACCCGCAGTTGCTGCGGGTTGATTTCGGTATTTTCAGCCTGCACGCGATGCTGATGGCGACCTTCATGGTGGTGCCATTACTGCTGCACGATACAGCGGGGCTGAATATCAGCCAGCATTGGCAGGTGTACCTGCCGGTGTTATTTCTATCCATGCTCATGATCGTTCCGTTTATTCTCCTGGCGGAGAAAAAACGCATGATTAAGCAAATACTTAGCGGTGCCGTGGTGGTGTTGATGCTGACCGAGCTGGGTCTGGCCGGCCTGAACGGGACTATGGCGGGCATGGTGATCATGCTATTGTTGTTTTTTGCGGCGTTTAATTTGCTTGAGGCCATGTTGCCCTCGCTGGTGGCCAAGCTGGCCCCGGCCGCCCACAAAGGCACCGCCATGGGGGTGTATGCCAGCTCGCAGTTTTTTGGCATCTTTGTCGGCGGGTTGGCGGGAGGCTGGCTGATGCAACATTACGGCCTGCAGAGTGTATTTCTGTTTAACGCCGCACTGGCCAGCCTGTGGTTGCTGTTGATTGTCACCATGCGCAAGCCGCGTTATCTCAGCAACCAGTTACTGAATGTTGGAGACCTGGATGAAGCCGGTGCGGATCAACTGGCACTCAAGTTAAGCCGTATTGTCGGCGTGGCGGAGGCCACCGTGATCGCAGCGGATGGCGTGGCCTACCTGAAAGTGGACAAGCATCAACTGGACAGGGACGCCTTACTGGCGTACTCGGTAGCCGAAGGCGCCATCTGAATTTTATTAAAGAGCAAACAAGTACCTAACGAAAGGGGAGAGAAAATATGGCAAGGGGTGTTAACAAAGTCATTCTGATTGGTAATCTTGGTCGGGATCCGGAAGTCCGCTATTCACCCAATGGGGGTGCAATCGCCAATATTACCCTTGCTACCAGTGAATCATGGAAAGACAAAAATACCGGCGAGCAGGTGGACAAGACCGAATGGCACCGGGTGGTATTTTTCCGTCGCCTGGCAGAGATCGTCGGTGAGTACCTGAAGAAGGGTTCCAAGGTGTATATCGAAGGCAAACTGCAGACCCGCAAATGGCAGGACAAGGAAGGCAATGATCGTTACACCACGGAAGTGGTGGCCAATGAAATGCAAATGCTGGATTCCCGTGGCGGCAGTACCAGTTATAACCAGGATGACGCGCCGGCAGCACAGCCTGCGTCACAGGAACAACCCGCGCCAGCCGGGGATTTTGACGATGATATACCTTTTTAAAAAGCACCTGAGAGTGTAAATGTAAAAATATTAATCTAAGCCCCTAACGACAGGGGCTTTTTATTGGTGCAATGCAAATTAGTGACAGGTTCTTATTTATTATTAAGGCTATACCCATAACGATGGACTAGTCTAACCTTCGCTGCTTTGTGCCTTGTCTCCGCCCAGTGTCGTATTGGTATTTCAGAAGATAAGGTTGAAAAAATCGAAACCGCCATAGTAAGCCGGGCAGTGTAAAGCATTGCTGGTGAATCACGTTATACTGCAGGTATGACAGACAAGGATCCCATTTCCCCCGCCATGGACATGATGTTGTCCGGTGTGGATCTGACGCGGGAAGGCAGCCTGTGGCCCTCTGATGAGTATGATGAGCAAGTCAGGCATCTGCGCTCTAACATCGGAAAATCGATCTACATTGTTGAAATCAAGATTACCGATATCAATCTTGCCGTCACCATGCAGGGCAGAGCAGTCATCCTGCTTGATGTGATTGCCTTTCCGGCCC
>CBDUOW010000029.1:0-12994 GCA_965368945.1 uncultured Gammaproteobacteria bacterium | reverse complement strand
CCTTGCAGTAAGTCAGGTACGACCGGATAACCATAGCGGGCATATTCAGCCTGATTTCGATTGGCATTGATTAAGATAGTTTTTACCTGCGGCTGAATAGTTTCCAATACAAACTCAATTAACGGTCTGCCATTCAGTTCAAGTTGCCCCTTGTCCTGCCCCCCCATGCGGCGACCCATGCCACCCGCGAGAATTACCGCACTAACCTGTTGTTGACTGACTGGTTTCATCGTATGGCCCGTTGTGATGGCGGAAGGGGTATTACGTTATCTGCCAGTTCGCTAACTGCTAACAAGTTCTTGATTCGCCCTGCTGACAATTCAAGCCAGCTATTCGTCAAACTATAAAAGTGTTTGGGATCGTGACTGGCGACTAACAGGGCAATGCCTTGTTCTTTAAGGCTGCACAACAACTGGATTGTTCGTCGACGGGCTTCCTGATCCATATTGGTGGTGGGCTCGTCCAATAACATGACTGTTGGTTTACGTAACCAGGCACGCGCAATGGCGACTCGTTGACGTTCACCCCCGGAGAGGGTTTTGGCAGAGTTTGATGCAATAGCTTCAAGTTCCGCCCATGCGAGGGCATCGCTGACACGTTGTTTGTGTCTGGCTTGGGGAGTATCGCGCGGTAAGGCATAAGCCAGATTCTGCATCACCGTCCCGTCAAACATATAAGGTTGTTGGTGCAGATAGACAGTTTCAGCCTGCAATGTGCGGCGGTAATATTTCCAGGCTTGTTGACCCAGCCCGATATCGACCTCACCCTGGTCCGGTTTTTCAAGGCCGGCACAAATGCGTAACAGGGTGGACTTACCTGCACCGTTTGATCCAGACAAAAGACTGCATTGCCCGCTGCTGAGCACCAGGTCTGTCCCCGTCAGTATTTGGCGATGGCCAAAGTGTTTGTGTAAATTGGTGAATTCTATTTGCGACATGCTATTTGCCTTATGACACAAACTGACCTTTGCCCTGGAAATATTGCAGTGAAGCATTGAGCGAGAAAGCCAGGAACAACAGGACCAGTCCCAGAGCAATGCCCTGGGCGAATTCCCCCTTGCTGGTTTCCAGCGCAATCGCCGTGGGAATATTGCGGGTGTAATGCAGAATATTCCCACCCAGCATCATCGACGCACCGACTTCAGCAATAATGCGACCATATGCCGCCAACAGGGCAGCGAGTAAACCGAAACGTACTTCCCGCATGACAGTCAGCAGGGCGCGCCCTGGTCCTGCTCCAAGTGTACGTGCGGTTTCCCAGGCGCGTTTATCAGCGGACTGGAACGCGACATGCCCCATGGCAACCAGAATAGGAAAACACAAGGCGATCTGTCCCAGTATCATGGCGGTCTGCGTGAACAGAAGTTTCAGATCACCCATGGGACCATGCCGCGACAACAATAAATACAAGGTAAGACCAACCACTACCGCCGGTACGGACAACAGGGTACTGAATATCGAAATCAGGAAGCGTCGACCAGGAAAGCGGGAATACGAGAGTAGGAATGCTGTCAGTAAAGCGGGCAGGGCTGCCACTAGAATCGCCAGACTGGAAACCCGAAACGAGATCCAGATGATGTTCCATAGTTCGGCATCACCCTTGAACAACATGTGTATCGCCTGGCCAGATGCAGATAACAGACTTTCCATCAAGAGTGGCTCATTGTTTAACCGATGCCGCAACAGCACCGGGTGCGCTCGCGGAAGGAGTAAACAGGCGACTCCCCGCTATCTGATAACTCGCAATCAAGCTTTGTGCGGGTTCAGCAGTTATCCATGTGATAAGTTTATTCGCGCCACTGTAATTGATATCGGGAAACCGTTTGGGATTAACCGCAATGATGCCGTATGGATTGTGTAACAGCGGATCACCGGCGAACAATAACCTGAGTGATGACTTGTCACGATAGGCGAGCCAGGTGCCTCGATCGGTAAGTGTGTAGGCTTCCATCTCATCGGCAATTTGAATCACCTTGCCCATACCCTGGCCGGCCTCGCGATACCAGTTTCCTCTGGTTTGAAGCTGGATTGTGTCCCACAGAGTCAGTTCTTTTTTATGGGTGCCCGAGTCGTCACCCCGTGAAATAAACAGGGCACTGTGATTCGCGATTCGTTGCATCGCGTCGGTCACACTTGGCGCGGTATTGATCCCGGCCGGGTCATGCGCCGGGCCGATGAGGACAAAGTCGTTATACATCACTGAATGGCGTTGTGCGCCAAAACCATTGGCGACAAACTCGGCCTCAGCCCTGGGGGCATGCACCAGTACCACATCGACATCGCCATCGCGTCCCATCCGCAATGCCTTGCCGGTCCCCACCGCGATGACATGCACTCGATAACCCGTTTGCTGGGTAAACCGGGGCAACAGAAGCCCTAATAATCCGGAGTTTTCTGTGCTGGTTGTGGTTGCCAGGCGAATGATTTTTGTCTGCGCGTCATTTGCGGCGGATACCGGAGTCAGCCATGCCAGGCTTAGAGTCAGTATCAGACTTAAGAATGATATTGCGGCATGACGGCTGGCTTGCATGGTGTTTCCCCTGTGGAATGTATGACTATTAAAATTGCAAATGCTGTGCCACTGGCAACAATTCTGTTTTTTTTCTGCTATATGTTTAACAAGTGCGAATTGAGCTAAGGAATTTGTCGCACTATGCTTAGACAACAGGAAACGGGTACGGTTATTTAATCTTATTGTCAGCCTTCTTTCTTCTGAGTGAGTCAAAATGTCCAACTGCACTCACTTTGACTGCGATAAATTGTCTCGACAACCAAAGGCCAACCGTACTGATCTGCCATCAGGGATCAGGCAGGAAATCAAAAAATAATAATGATTTAACATTATAATGAGGTGGTGGTCATGACACAGGCGGAAGGTAATAAGATAGTTTTTTCTGAAGTTGACGATGCCAGCCAGCAATTTCATTACCTGACATCGGCATTGATTGTCGATGATGAACCGGGTATACGCAGCTTTGTGCAAAAAGGCCTGCAGAAACACTTTGGCCTGGTTGAAGTAGCCGGTGATGCGGACACGGCTGATGCACTCAGGCAACGTTGTCATTTTGATTTGATTATTGCGGATATACGCTTACCTGGTCGCTCCGGGGTGGAATGGGTGACTGAGTTGCGCGAACAGGGTAGCTCGACCCTGGTGATTTTTATTACTGCACATGCTGATTTGCAAACTGCGATCGATGCCTTACGTGCAGGGGCTGCAGACTTCCTTATGAAACCATTTCGAATGGAGCAACTATTGGCATCGGTTGAGCGTTGTATGGAGCGGCAACGCATGCAGCGTGAAAATTTTATATTACGCCGACAGGTCGATCAGTTGTACATCGGTGCCGGGATGGTAGGTGATTGTGATCAGATTAAAAGTGTCTGCGAGATCATCAAACGGATCGCTCCCATGCCCACCACAGTTCTTGTTGCAGGTGAGTCCGGTACCGGTAAGGAACTGGCGGCTCGAGCAATACATGAACTTAGCGGTCGAACTGGCAGTTTTGTGCCGGTGAATTGTGGTGCAATGAGTCCCGAATTAATGGAAAGCGAACTGTTTGGGCATGCGAAAGGTGCGTTTACCAGTGCGCACCAGGCCCGGGAGGGTTTGTTTAGCTATGCAAACGGCGGGACCTTGTTTCTGGATGAAATTGGTGAAATGCCGATGCCAATGCAAACTCACTTATTACGAGTCATGGAAGAGCGCACGATCCGACCCGTAGGATCCAACCGGGAGAATCCCATCGATGTGCGGGTAATTGCCGCCACTAATCGGGATCTCGACTCTGAAGTTAAAAAAGGCAATTTTCGCGAAGACTTGTATTATCGTCTAAACGTTGTTTCCATTCGCCTGCCGGCCTTACGCGAACGGCTTGAAGATCTTCATGCTTTGACACGGCATTTTGCCACTACCCTGGCAGCGGAAATGGGTCTTACCCCACCTCACTGCAGTGAAGTCGAGATCGAAGCAATGAAAGCTTATAGCTGGCCGGGAAATATTCGTGAACTCAGGAATGTGATTGAACGCTGTTTATTGCTCAATTCAACTCCCAGTCAATGTTTGGCCGGACCTGAAGCCAACCCATCTTTTAATCAGGCTGTAGATACGGCAGAAGAGAACTTGTTGCTGGAGACAATTGAAAAGCGACATATTCTCAAGGTACTGGAGATGGAACAGGGCAACAAGTCTGCTGCGGCCAGACGCCTGGGCGTATCACGTAAAACACTGGAACGTAAGGTACAGGTATGGAATAGCCAAAGTCAGGTCTAGCCATGAATATCTTTGGCCGTCTCAATAAAGCGGTACGTGAGACAGTACGTTACAAACTGCTGGTACTGGTATTATTTCCAATCCTGCTGGTAATGCCGATCGTGTTGGCGTTGGCTATCTACTGGGGTTCAAAGTTTACTTATGACCAGTTATACATCAAGGTTAATACCGATCTCACTGTCGCTGCTGATATTTTCGAACGTATCCGTGAAGACTATCTGAACCGTCTGGGTCGTCTTGCCGAGTCTTATGCGTTTCGCACGGCAATCGAGGCTGCAAATGCCGACTTGATACAGCAACAATTGAGCGACTTAAAAACGGCTACCGGCTTTACCTATCTTCACGTCATTGACATCAGCGGTAATCGTTTATATGAAGAGAACCCGACAGGTCATAGCCGTTCCTCATCTTCATTACTGACCGCTGCACAGGGTTTGCCTGTTGTCGGCGTTGAGATATTCAGTGCTGAGGATCTGGCCATTGAGGATCCTTTTCTGGTGCGCGCAAATGAACTCCTCTTGCTGGAAACGCCGCGTGCTCGCCCAACCGACCGTAAGGTTGAGGAGCGCGGCATGATGATTCGGGCCATTTACCCGGTAAAGGTTTCAAGTGGCAAAATCGTGGCCTTACTGGATGGCGGTGTGTTACTCAATGGTAACTTTGATTTTGTTGATGCGATTCGGGACCTGGTTTATGGCCCAGGGAGTCTGCTCAAGGGCAGTATAGGCACAGTAACCGTTTTTCTTGATGATGTGCGTATCACCACCAATGTGCCCCTGGGACCGGGGGAGCGAGCATTGGGTACCCGCGTCTCTGATGAAGTACGTAGCCGTGTTCTAGACCAGGGAGAAACCTGGATTGATCGCGCCTTCGTGGTGAATGACTGGTATATCTCTGCCTACGAGCCGATCTTTGATGAAACCGGCAAGCGTGTCGGCATGCTCTATACCGGTTACCTGGAAGCGCCCTATCGACTCAGCCTGTGGCGTGCCCTGGCCGTGTTGGTATTCATGTTTCTTGCACTTATGCTGTTATCTTCACTGGTTGCGATTCGCGGAGCCAAATCCATCTTTAAACCCCTGGAAGGCATGACCAAGGTTGTGCATGCGACTCGTTCGGGTGAAGCGCAACGCATTGGGCGTGTCGCTTCACAAGATGAAATTGGTGAACTGGCAAGGGAATTCGATGTCATGCTGGACTTGTTGCAGCAACGTTCTCAACAAATCCGGGACTGGGCGGATCAACTGGAAGATAAAGTGACTGAGCGTACTGCGGAACTGGAACGTAAAAATGCGGATTTGCTACGGACCATTCGCGTGTTACGTGAAACACGCCAGCAACTGGTGGTTGCCGAGAAGCTGGCTGCGTTGGGAGAACTTACCGCCGGTGTTGCCCATGAAATCAATAATCCAACCCAGGTTATGCTTGGCAATCTGGATGTGATCATGGCTGAAGTAGGGCCGGCACTGAATCCGGTACGAAAGGAGATCGATTTAATTATCCAGCAGGTCTACCGTATTCAGGATATTATCAACAACCTGTTGCAGTATGCGCGCCCCGATGAATTCGCGGGTTACCTGGTGGAAGTGGATATCGATTCAGTGGTTATCGACACGCTTAAGTTAGTGCAACACATGCGAGGGTCAGAAACTTTTTCGATTGACCTCGATTTGAAGGCCAGCTACCGGGTGACAATCAATCAACAAGAGTTACAGCAGGTTCTGGTGAACCTTATTGTAAACGCGATACATGCGGTGGAGGGGCGGGACGGCAAGATCATGATTATGAGTCGTGACTGGGATAAAAGAGGCGTGATCCTGTGCGTTAAGGATAATGGGGTCGGTATGCTTGAGGAACAGTTGGGGCGAATTTTTAATCCATTTTATAGCACCAAAGGTCAGGGAGAGGGTAGTGGCCTGGGTCTATCGGTCAGCTATGGGATTATTCGGCGTTATGGCGGGAATATCACGGTTAAGTCCACACCCGGCGAGGGTGCTGAATTTACCCTCTGGCTTTTGCGCGAACCGGAGCTGGTTGAGGACGAGGCCACAATTACTGAGCAAATGCACGCCATTGAAGCAAATGCAGAATTAATAACACGGCGTGTCGAGAGGACCCCATGAGTGAACCGCTGCTGTTTCTTTGTATAGCTTATCTATTCCGATGAATTATATTCGTTCAAACATTGCGGCTTAATCATCGCCCCATAATAGCTCCCCGGTGTCATGCAATTCATAACCATCCAGGTTGTCTGCGATTTGCTGACAGGAAACCGACTTTAATCGCCCAAGTAGATCCTGAAACAGGCGCCGGAACCAGATTGCGCGAGGCAGGGCGATATCAAATGATTCCCAGCCAAAGGGAATAAACTCCAAACCGAATTCCGTCGCGATTGCATGTGCCCCCGGGGCAACGTCAGCCTGATCCATCACAATAGAGGCGGCCGCTTCGCGTTCTGACAAAGCCGTGATTTCACTGTTCAAGGTGCTGGCATTTAAACCGTGTTTGCCCAGCACTTCGAGGAGAAAACGTTGTGCCCCCGCACCGGACTGGCGCAGGGTCCAACGGAACCGGGGATCAAACAGTTCATGTGCCTTGTTGGCATAATTCAGAATACGTGGATTGACCATGAGTCCCTGTTCACGACGAAAGGCGCGTATCAATACCCATTTATGGTGTTGCGAATATTGGTTTAACAGGGCGGGGTGGCGGGTGCCACTCTCGCTATTGGGTCCCCAGTGCAGGCAGCAGGCATCGAGTCGCTGGGCTTGCATCAGATCCAGGCCCAGGCGGGTTCCGGTCGGGCTGTAACTGATTAAGGCATGGGCCTTGGTATCTTGCGCGAATTGCAGAATGAGGCGATACAGTAACGGGTCATCGCTGCCGCCAATAATCAGTCGATCGGTAAGCAGGCCGCCATGGGCGGAATCCAGCATCCAGCGATCGACCAGTTCACGAGGAAACATCCATTTACCGGTAACCTTGGTCGCCGGGATCTTGCCTTCATTCACCAGGGCGTAAACTTTCTTTTCATTCAAATGCAGATACTCCGCGATCTGCTTGACGCTCATGAAGACATCAAAATCCTGTTTGAATACGGTGGCCATGGCGCTAGCTTCTTGCATGTTCAACATGCGCCGGACGCGATACCGGTTTGCGGGCCGGTTTGGCGTCGAAGTCAAACTGCTCGGCGCCGTTATAGATGAGAAAATGCTGGCCCTTGGCGCGCGCAATCAAGGTCACGCCGACCTTGCGTGCCAGGTCCAGCCCCATTTGGGTGGCACCGGAACGGGATAACAGTACAGGGATCCCCATTTGCGCTACCTTGATGACCATTTCCGAGGTAAGCCGGCCGGTGGTATAGAAAATCTTGTCATGTCCGGAGGTATCATTCAGCCACATATAACCGGCAATGGCATCCACGGCATTATGTCGGCCGACATCCTCAACGAACCGGAGAATGTCAGTACCCTGGCACAAGGCACACCCATGTACTGCTCCGGCACGTCGGTAGACATCGTTGTATTCGTTCAATGCATGCAACAAGCCGTATATGAGGGATTGGCGTAAGCGACTTTGCGGAAGTTGAATCTTGTCGATATCGTCCATCAAACTGCCGAACATCGTACCCTGGCCACATCCGGTAGTGACCGTCTTGTGTCCCAGCTTGGTGTCGAGATCCTCAATGCCGTTAAATGTGGTGACCGCCGCCGATTCGGTTTCCCAGTCAACCTGGATGGCCTTGATGTGATTGATGTCCGGTACCAGCCGCTGGTTGCGTAACCAGCCGAGTACCAGTAATTCCGGTTGGGTACCCAGGGTCATCAGGGTAAGGATTTCACGTTTGTCGAGATAAACGGTGAGTGAACGTTCTGCGGCAATTTGACCGTCTCGTGTCTGGCCAAATTCGTCGATAGCGGTAACAGGCTCGGCCGCTAATAGTCCGGCATTGGTCATGACAGGATGGTGAAGTGTCGTTGCGGTTTGCATAGGTGTATTCCTCTGGCTCAGCCACCCGTGGCATTCATGTGACGGAAGATGACGGGTTGGGAAGTAAGATCGAAGTCATGTCCCTCGGGTTTTATTTCCATGGCATCGATGAGGGCTTTTCGCAGTGGCGCATTATCCGTCGGATGGCTACGGACCACATGACGCAGATCCACGGAGTGCTCCTGTCCCAGGCATAAAAGCAAGCGGCCTTCCGCGGTCAAACGTACTCGATTGCACTGGGAACAAAAGTTATGACTATGGGGCGAGATAAAACCCACGCGGGTATCGCTATCAGGCATGCGGTAGTAACGTGAAGGACCACCGGTGCTTTCGGTTGTGGGTACCAGGTCATAGCGAGTACGTAAATCAGCGAGGATCTCATCGCTGGAGTAGTAGGCATAGGCGCGATTATGTTCATCGATCAGGCCCAATGGCATTTCTTCGATGTAACTGATATCCGCGCCCCTGTTACGGGCAAACGTCAGTAGATCGATGACTTCATCATGGTTCTTATGTTTTAACACCACGGCATTGAGTTTGATTTTTTTGAATCCCTGCTCAAGCGCGCTATCGATTCCACTGAGTACCTTATGCAGATCACCCACGCGGGTGATTTGTTTGAAACGCTGAGGTTGCAAACTGTCGAGGCTGATGTTGATGCGGGTAACGCCGGCATTGCGTAGCGCGGCTGCATAGCGGTTAAGTTGTGTGCCATTGGTGGTGATAGTGAAATCCTCGAGCCCCTCCAGGGCACCCAGTTTGTCGAAAACATACATCACGTTCTTACGGGTGAGGGGCTCTCCACCGGTAATGCGAATTTTCCTTACTCCCAGATCCACAAAAGTTTTCCCAATTCGCACGACTTCTTCCAGGGTGAGTAACTGTGAGCGTGGAACGAATTGCATGTCTTCCGCCATGCAATATACGCAGCGCAAGTCGCAGCGGTCGGTAACTGAAATGCGTAAATAATTGATGTGTCGACCGAAGCGGTCAATCAGCGAGGAATCTGCCTGTGTGGCGGTAATGGCCGGTGTTTTATTGTTATTTGGTCCTGTCATCGAACTGCCTCGCCTTGAGTGGTGTTGTTTAGCAGAAGCAAGAAGTGTTCCCGACACGATACTCAGTTGAGTCGTGAGCGGATACACCGGTTGAGAGTAGGGAGTTTGTGACTGTGTGCTTAAAGATGGCGCGGCGATCAGCGACTTAATCTGTCAGGACCGGTGTCTTGTCGGGAGTTGGTGCGGCAATTTGACCCACTGGCAATGGAGTAATTGGTCATTATGACCCTTTTTTAGCCATTAGTTGTTAGTACCGTTTAACTGCGCTGTCAGGCAGCGCTATGTTGTCCAGCCGTAGTGTCGGTTGATAACCCGGTGGTATGCAACTTGCATTTTGGTTTGGGCAATTATGCAATGTGGCGGTGAAGTGACAGTGATAACGATTGAGGAACAGGTAAAAGATTTGCCCACGCGTTTTCCTGTTGCGGTCATCATGCAACGCACCCCTTCCTCGGTCAGTGCCTGGAGTGATTACCAGTGGAGTGCGGTGGGTATAACAGTTGTGCAAAACCAGGTTACTGAGGCGGAAGGGCCACGACTGGTGCATGAGCAGGGCGATACTCGCCAATATCTGTATTACGGATTCGACGTGGCCCTGTATCTGGATGAGTGTGAAAGCTATTACCACAATCTTATGTCACCTGAGCCAGGTTGTTACATCTTGACGCGTCAGGGTGAGAATGACATACCTGTTCCATTCAAGGTGAGCATGAGCTTTGATGAGGCACATGCTTATCAGGAATGTGACGAAGATGTTTACGCTGTTGCTATTCCTCCCATGCTCTATCGTTGGGTCGAGGCCTATGTGCTTGCCAATTACGTGGCGACAAAGCGCAAGAAGCGTAAACGTCAGGATTGGAAAAATCAGCATGTGAGTGGTGACAAAGGATGAGCGTTTCCAAACCAGATAAACAATATGTATTACCTGAAGATGAAAACTTCATCAGTCGATGGTCGCGTCGCAAACAGGAGATGGGAAAGGATACCGCTGTAACAGCGGAGAGAGACTCAATCCCTGATGCGATAGCCGAGAACCCTCACCTTACCGATGCGGATATGCCGGCAATCGAAAGCCTTACGGAAGATTCGGATTATTCCGGTTTTTTATCTCCCAAGGTCAGTGAAGCCTTACGCAAGCAGGCCTTGCGTAAACTATTTCACTCACCAGGATTTAATGTTCGCGATGGTCTGGATGATTACGACGGGGTTTACACCGAATTCGAAAAACTGGGCGATATTGTAACGGCGGACATGCGGCATCAGCTTGAAATGGAGGCACAACGACGTGCCCGGCAACTTGCCGAAGACGAGTCAGGTGAGGATAACAAGGAAGTCGAACTTGCCGCCGTGACAGCGGTAAACGATGGCGCGATCGATACAGGGAAAATACCGGACGATATTAAAATTGAGCAACCTATTGCCGATGTTGGCGATATGGAGGTCAAATCATGAGCAACTTCTCAGTCTCACAACGTAATCGGAATATCAGGGCCCGAGTGGCTGCTCAGGCAGCAGTGGAAGGTCTGGCAGTTAAACCTACCGGTCGTGTGCAATATCGATCCCGCGGACGCGTTGCGGTAATCGGTGAACAAGTCGCTATGGAGTTTGCCACCCGCCTTAGTGATCCCCTCAAACCCCAGGTCATTTTATTGCAGGGCGCAGAGGAACCCGGTCCACCACTCATATCAGTAGGGGGACGAACACTTCGCATTGAAGGTTATCTGGGTGCTTTCACCATAAGCCTGGGCGAAGAAGGCAAACCCAATTATGAAACCGTGGAGGTTGATCTGATCCTGGACCTGAGCCCGAAGCCGATAGTATCCGTGACGCTAACACCACCGGGCTATCTCATGGCCGGGACGGAAGAACCCAGTTTGCAGGCCGCCGAGCAACAACTAGTGGAACTTGTTGGCACCTTCGAGAAGCCGCGCTACTTTGATTATGATGCCTCGATCTGTGCGCATGCACGTGCCGGTCAGGAAGCGTGTAACCGCTGCATTGAGGCTTGTCCCGCTGAAGCCATCACCAGTCTGGCGGAGTCCATCAAGGTCAACCCGAATCTATGTCAGGGTGGTGGTATCTGTGCCAGTGTGTGTCCCACTGGCGCAATTCGTTATAACTATCCAT
This sequence comes from uncultured Gammaproteobacteria bacterium, assembly GCA_965368945.1. Taxonomy (GTDB): domain Bacteria; phylum Pseudomonadota; class Gammaproteobacteria; order UBA6429; family Thiohalophilaceae; genus JAHEIJ01. Next base: position 1,547 of record CBDUOW010000029.1, on the reverse strand, counting down.
CCGCGGCGGACACGCTGGATCGTATTCGTACCGTGTTGCGTGTTTATGGTGAACATGGCGGCCAATATCCGGTGGTGGCTTTCGTTGCGGAGGAGGATACTGAATTTTTACCGGCAGCACCTTCAAACTTGCTGACCGTCGTGGTGGAAGAGCTTGCCAGTATCGGTCTGGAAACATGGCTTGCAACCCTTGCCTATGGTGCCCGTTGTGTGCTGTTGATAAATGGCGGTTCCGTACCCGCAATGGTGCAGCTTACCCTGGATGAGCAACTTGCTACCGCAGGCGCGATACTGAATGGATTGGGTTATGCACCCAATGCCATTCGTTTCATCACCACACCGGCCTTGCCTGAAGAATGCGAGTCCACCATGCCGGATATGCAGGTAGCGCATTTCGCGGGCCTGACGGAAAAACGTCGGGTTGCCTTTCTGGCGATCGATCATCTTTATTCCCAGGCACCGGCGGCCTCGCAAATCCTGTCGCTGCCACAAGGCTCCCCCTTTGGCATCATTAAGGTTGATGATGAAGCCTGCACTTTGTGTATGGGCTGTACCTCGATCTGTCCTGTTAATGCAGTGCAAGCCGGCAATGAGACGCCTGCATTGCTTTTCCATGAAGCCAGTTGTGTGCAATGCGGCATGTGTGCCTCCGCCTGTCCGGAGAATGCGATTAGCCTTGAGCCGCGATTGGTTGCCGACCCGGAGTTACGAGACCGCACAGTCACCTTGTATGAAGAGCCACCCTTCTGTTGTGTCTCCTGTGGTAAACCCTTCGCTACCAATTCCATGATTAACAAGATGTTGTCCAAGCTGGAAGGCCATTGGATGTTTCAGGATGAACGCGCCAGGCGCCGTTTAATGATGTGTGATGATTGCCGCGTGGTTGATATCGCGCAAGATCCGGAGGCGATGGAGCAGGGTTTCGATACACATCATCGTCAGTAAATGCTTATTCCGATAGCCAGCCAGGTCGGTGTTAACAATGTGTTCATTAATTCAGCCCAGTACCCCTACATAGGTCGAAACTGGCCCAGGCGGACACCATGGCCACGTCAGATTGGCCACCCGTGGTTCGAATGGGTTGAATAAGGGGCAAACATAGGGATTTTTCATCCTTATTTGTCGTTATTTTCATTCAGGAACTGGCCTGAAGCTTGCCTTCTCATAACCTTAAGGACAATTGAATGACGACCCAAACGCAGGAAACGGCAGCCGACAAGATGAATTCAATCCAAGCCACAAGTTCAGCGGAAACAGCGGCACAACTGCCGTTCCCGGAGAATGAGGCGACGACCGAAGAACAACAATATCGCGCGGGCGCCTACGGTTTGCTTGCCGCCCTGTTGCGCAGTCCTCCAGAACAAGCGCTGCTTGACCATGTGGCCGAGCTGGCGGCTATCGAACAGACCAGTGATGAACTCTCGCTTGCCATTTCCATGCTGGGGCTGGCAGCAAAGGACAGTTCACCCGACGCAATTGATGCTGAATTTCACGCCCTGTTCATTGGCCTGGGACGGGGTGAACTGGTGCCGTTTGGTTCCTGGTACC
>CBDUOW010000028.1:0-13120 GCA_965368945.1 uncultured Gammaproteobacteria bacterium | reverse complement strand
TTCGTGAAAACGGTATTGTTATTCCTTTCCCGCAACGCGATGTGCATATGCACAAGCTGCCGGACAAAAATACTCCGTTGCCCCCCGATGAGAAAGAGTGAGCCGAACACCCCGGCAAAATTTTTTAATGCTCAGTATGAAAAAACATTTTTTACCAATCACTCTTTATCTGCTACCGCTATTTGTTTCCGCCCAAACATCACTCCCGGTTTACAGCCAGGGTTATGATCCAGCGCGGGATCCCTTCGCTGATGGTCGCGCCGCCCTCAAGCTGGCGCATGAAACAAACCGGCGAGTACTGATTGAAGTCGGTGGTGACTGGTGTCGCTGGTGTCATGTGCTGGATAAATTTCTGGATGAAAATCAGCAACTCCGTGAACAACTGCATCGCCACTTTGTCATACTTAAAGTCAATGTCAGCGATGCGAATGATAATGCGGAGTTTATGGCAGGCTTTCCCAAACCAGTCGGCTATCCTCATATGTATATTACCGAAGCGGATGGGAGTATTATTTTTTCCAAGGACACGGCTGATTTACAGGAGAATTCCCGCTATTCGGTACAACGGTTTCAGCAATTTATCGATAAATGGAAATTGCCATGAGTCGAAAAAGCAAACAGACCCATAACAGTCATGCCTGGCGCTGCTTTGCCGAGGCGTTTGCCAGTTGGCAAGCCAATCCCGTCTCCCGCCGCCGCTTTATCCAGGGCATGAGTGCCCTGTCAGCCGGTATGCTGCTGCCTGTCGGTGCCCGCGCAAAAACGCCAACCGGTATCACATCCATACCACGGCAAACACCCTGGCCGACCATCGCCGCGGTGCAGGAGCAGCTATTCCCTGCCGAGGCTGATAGCCCGGGAGCTGGTGACATCAATGCCGCCTCATATCTCAAAAATGTGCTTGATGATACGGAACATGACCAGGACGAACGTAACTTTATTCTCAATGGCCCGAGCTGGTTGAATGATCTGTCGGAAAAGGAATTTAAAAGACCATTTACCCGATTAGACACGACCCAGCGTGAGCAACTGCTGCAACGTATTGCGAATAGCCAGGCCGGGGAGAACTGGTTATCCCTGCTTCTGGTGTATATTTTTGAAGCCCTGTTAAGTTCCCCCGTCTATGGAGGCAATCCCAACGGTATTGGCTGGCGTTGGCTGGAACACAACCCGGGCTTTCCACAACCGACAAGTAGCAACAGTTATATGAAGCTGTTAAAACGATGATGACTGACTACGATGTTTGCATTATTGGCAGCGGCGCAGGCGGCAGTCCTGTCGCCTTGACCCTGGCACAGGCCGGACACTCCGTGCTGGTGCTGGAAAAAGGTCCCTGGTTTAAGGAACAGGATTTCAGCAAGGATGAACTGGCCTGTTGCCGACGCAGCACCTACACGCCGTCACTCAAGCAGGAACAACATGTCATCGAAGACACGAACGATGATGGCGATTGGGTCGCCACTCCGACCGCAGAATCAGGCTGGGATTTCTGGAACGGTAACTGTGTAGGTGGTTCTTCGAATTTTATGAGCGGATTTTTCTACCGTCTCAAGCCGGTAGATTTTCGCCTGCGCTCGGAATTTGGTGCTATCGCTGGTGCCAACGTAGTGGACTGGCCGATCAGTTACGCTGAACTTGAACCCTATTACACCAGGGTGGAACAGCTCGTGGGCGTCTCGGGACGCATTGTAAAGCACCCGCAACAGGAACCGCGCTCAACCCCCGACTTTCCCTACCCGCCGTTGGCGGAAAATATTGTTTCAAGCTGGATTGATTCAGCCTGCAATAAACTCGGTTACCATTCCTTGCCCACTCCACGCGCCATCCTGTCGCAGCCTGCGTTGGAAAGGAACAGTTGTTCCTATTCCATCTACTGTGGCAGTTATGGTTGCAGTACCGGAGCCAAGGGCAGCGCACGGGCCGCCCTGCTGGATCACGCAGTAAAAACCGGTCGCTGTCAAGTTCAACCCCATGCCAAGGTGTACCGTTTGCTAAGCAACAGCAAGGGTAAGGTTATCGCGGTTGATTACTATGACAAGCAGAACAAGTCAAAGCGAGTTACGGCGAAAATATTTGTGGTGGCCTGTCAGGCTGTTGAAACTTCACGCCTGCTGTTGAGTTCCCCCGGCCCCGCTCACCCACATGGACTGGGTAATAATCAGCAACAAGTTGGTCGTAACCTGCTGTTTTCCGCCGGCGGCATTGGCCAGGGCACGTTTTATTACAACAAACTCACAACTGAGCAGGTCGAAGCCCTGAAAGTCCGTGGCCCGTTTGTCAATCGGGGCTTGCAGGACTGGTACACCATCAACGATACAGAACTTGGCCATCTCAAGGGTGGCACCATCGACTTTCTGTTTCGCCACCCTAATGCCATCGCCCGTGCTAACAGTCAAAAGTGGGATGACAATGGCAAACTGGTCTGGGGCAAACCCCTGAAACGCAAAATGAAAGCCTATTTTACCGAGGCACGCTATCTGCAATTTGAGATCTTCTGCGACTGGTTGCCCACCGATAACTGCTTCGTCAGCCTTGATAACACGGTCAAGGACAAATGGGGCTCAGCCGTGGCAAAAGTGCGGGTCGGCTATCATCCCCATGATCTGAAAGTCGGCCGTTACCTGGCGGAGAAATCCAAAACGGTGTTACATACCATGGGAGCCGGGGAAGTCTATGCCAGTGTCAGTGGCAGTCCGCCACAAAACCTCATGGCCGGTGGCTGTCGTTTTGGCACCGATCCCGCGAGTTCAGTCCTGGATCCGGATTGCCGCATGCATGATGCCGACAACCTGTTCATTACCGATGGTAGTTTTATGCCCACCGGGGGCAGTGTCCCCTACACCTGGACTATCTATGCCAATGCCTTTCGAGTGGCCGATAAAATTGTTGACCAGTTGGGAGGAAGTCGGCATCCGGCATAATGATTAGTTATCACATGATTGATCGCATGATTCATTGAAGTATCACTGGCAGTTGAATCCCACGCCCACTGTATTAGGCTATGTTTAGGTTAAGCAAATCATAAACATCTTTATCGACTCTATGTCATATCACGGCCTGTTACCCAGAACGGAATTCGATTCCCTCATCGCCACCTTGATGTCGATGGGCGCGAAATGTATTGGCCCCACTGTGCGTGATAATGCGATTGTGTATGCGCCCATTTCTTCATCAAAGGCGTTGCCCCGGGGGATACATGACCAACAGGCTCCGGGTAGCTACAAACTGAGCAGCAACAATGGGAGCCGCTGGTTTGCCTGGGCTAACGGGCCACAAGCTCTCAAACCACTACTTTTCTCACCCCAGGAACCCCTCTGGCGGGTGGAACGCGATGCCAATGGCCATCTCAGGTTTCAAGTACAGATCCCGAACGTTGGTCTGACTGCCGTGATCGGAGTGCGTGCCTGCGATATTGCGGCAATGGTCTTGCAGGACCAGCACTTCATCAGCGGCAACAACATTGATCAGGCCTATGCCACCCGACGCCAGGATCTCATTATTATCGCCATAAACTGCACCCACCCCGCCGCGACCTGCTTTTGTCATGCCACCGGAGATGGGCCGGTCGCCCGGGATCATTACGACATTCTGCTGGATGAACTGGATGAGGGTTTCGCGGTACAGACCGGCAGTACCAGAGGTGAAGAAATTGTTAAACAACTTTCCTTACTGCCTTTAACGAAATTACTCGACAAACAAATCCAGGCGGCCCATGACGCGGCCATCGAGCAACAAAGCCGGACCTTACCCGCCACTGATTTACCAGACCTGTTATTTCAACAGCAGAAGTCAAACCGCTGGCATGCCATCGGGGAGAGGTGTTTATCCTGCGGTAACTGTACCTCGGTGTGCCCCACCTGTTTTTGTCACCATACCACTGACGAGACAACCCTGAAGGGAGAGGTGACAACCCGCCTGCGGCAATGGGATTCCTGTTTCAGCCAGGGACACAGTTATATTCATGGCATCACCTTGCGACCGGATATCTCTTTACGTTATCGCCAATGGCTGACGCACAAATTTGCCAGCTGGGTGGAGCAATACGGGAGAAGCGGTTGTGTCGGCTGTGGACGCTGCATCAGCTGGTGCCCGGTCGAGATTGATGTTACCGAGGAGTTACAACTGATTGCCGAGGAAGCAGGCCATGCATGACTGCCAGACACCATGGGAAGCCGTTGTGGTCAGTCGTACCCAGGAGTCACCCACTGTCGTCTCGCTGGGATTACAATTTACCGATGCGGAACAGGCCAACGCGTTTCATTTTCAACCCGGCCAGTTCAACATGCTGTATTTGTATGGAATTGGCGAAGTCCCGATCTCGATCGTCTCGGATCCCCTGCGCCGGGACGAGTTCATTCACACCATTCGCGCCGTCGGCCGGGTCACCCGGGAACTGGCACAACTTCAGGCCGGTGATTACCTGGGCGTACGTGGTCCCTTTGGTCGAGGTTGGCCATTGGAAGCGGCACGGGGCAGAGACATCCTGTTGACGACCGGCGGGCTGGGCTGTGCACCATCTGTTTCCGTCATCAACTATGTCATGCAGCGGCGTGAACAATACGGACAATTAACTATCATTCAGGGTGTCAAACACATGGATGATTTGATCTGGCGCGATCGTTATGAACAGTGGATGCAAATGCCGGATACCCAGGTATTGTTGGCGGCCGATGTGGCCGGCCCGAGCTGGACCTGGCACGTTGGCCTGGTCACCGATCTGTTATCACAGGTCGAAATGGATGTCAGCCGCGCGACGATCATGTTGTGTGGCCCTGAACCCATGATGGTAGCTGCCGTACAAAAGCTGCTGGAGAAAGGCGCTGCTAGTTCGCATATATGGCTCAGTATGGAGCGTAACATGCAATGCGCGGTTGGCTTATGCGGGCATTGTCAGTATGGCCCGGACTTTATCTGTCAGGATGGCCCGGTGTTAGCCTATCATCGGCTACAAGACCGGCTTGGGAAAAAAGGATATTGAGATGGTAACGCGACAGGCCAAACCTCGCATTGCAGTCCACAAGTTCAGTTCCTGTGACGGCTGCCAGCTGGCCTTCCTTAACCTGGGTGAAGATTTACTGGTATTAAGTGAACTTGTGGAGATTACCCATTTTGCCGAGGCCGGGATGCTGGATGATACGGCCAGTGTCGATATTGCTTTTATTGAAGGCAGTATTTCAACCGCGGAGGACATTCATCGCATTCAAGCGATTCGTAAACAAAGCCAATACCTGATCACTATCGGTGCTTGCGCCACGGCCGGGGGACTGCAGGCCCTGCGCAACCTGGCGCATGGGAATGACTGGTTACAGGCGATTTACCCGACACCAGACTATATCGACTCCCTGGAACATGTCACGCCCATAAGTAAACAGGTGCATGTTGATCTTGAACTCTGGGGTTGCCCCATAAATCAACGCCAACTGCTAACGGTAATTCGTGCCTTATTATGGAACACCTTACCGCATCTGGAGCAGGACAAACTTTGCCTGGAATGCAAGCGGCAGCAACAGGTCTGCGTCATGGTGACACAATCTATCCCCTGTATGGGCCCGGTTACCCGTAGTGGTTGTGGCGCACTCTGCCCTTCGGTGGGTCGGGGCTGTTATGGATGTTACGGTCCGGGGGAAAAACCCAACACTGCCGCACTGGGACAGCGTTTCGAGGGTATCGGATTACTACCCGAGCAAATTGCCAATCAGTTTCTGGCAATCAATAACCAGGCCGAACCGTTTACCAACTCAGGCCAGAACTGGAAGAACAGGTCTTGAACCAGGAACGCCACATCACTATCAAGGTACCGGTATTGGCCCGTGTTGAGGGTGAAGGTGCGTTGGCCTTGCAAATTCGCGATGGGGCAATCCAGGAATTACAGTTACGTATTTACGAACCGCCGCGGCTGTTTGAAAAACTGCTCGAAGGCCGTGAACCGAATGAAGCCATCGATATGGTTGCGCGTATCTGCGGTATCTGTCCCGTCGCCTATCAAATGACTGCCGTGCAGGCGCTTGAATCGCTTTTGGATGTTAGCGTGACCCCGTGGGTGCGCACGATGCGCCGTGTGTTTTATTGCGGCGAGTGGTTACAGAGTCATGCGCTGCATATTCATATGCTCGCTGCACCGGATTTTCTCGGCTATAACAATATCATCGAAATGGCTGCCGACCACCCCGCCACCGTCCGGCGCGGCCTGCGATTGCAATCCCTCGGTAATGATCTGATTAGCTTGTTCGGCGCCCGCTCGGTACATCCGGTGGGAGTACAGGTCGGTGGTTTTTATCATGCCCCCAACCCGGAGGATGTTGCTGCTTTACAAACACGCCTGGAAGCTGCCCGGCAGGATGCGGATGAACTTGTGCGCTGGACCACCTCCCTGCCCTTTCCGGAAAACCAACAGGATTTCGTTGCCGTATGCCTGCGACATCCGACTGACTACCCGATTAATGAAGGACGCATTGTCTCAAGTGCCGGACTGGACATAGATAGTTGTGACTACACAGATCATATCCGCGAACTACAGGTCCCGCATTCGACTGCTTTACATGCCTTGTTGCAGGACAAGCCTTATCTTGTCGGGCCCCTGGCGCGCATCAACCTTAATGTTGATCGTCTTCCAGACGATTTACGTGATTTACTCAATGCCGGTGGTATCACGTTCCCAAGTCAGAATATGTTTCACAGTATCGTCGCACGCGCAGCGGAAATCTGGCTTGCGATCGATGAAGCATTGCATTTATTGCAGGACTACAGCAATCCGGCAAGTGCGGCCGTCAGCTGGCAACCCCATGCAGGTACCGGCATAGCCGCCACCGAAGCGCCGCGTGGTCTGCTATGGCATCAGTATGATCTTGATAACACTGGACGCATCCAAAGTGCCCGTATCATCCCTCCCACCAGTCAAAACCAGGCCCGTATCGAAGAGGACTTGCGAAACTCGCTGCAACTGTTCGGGCTGGAACGGGACGATGACGCACTGCGACTGCACGGTGAAACCGTGATTCGTAATTACGATCCCTGCATCTCTTGCGCCACACATTTTCTGCAACTGGACATAGAACGTAACTGAAACATGACGATAAAACCTGACGTCCGGGTTATCGGTATAGGATCACATCACGGGCCTGATGCGGCCGGCTGGCTCGCCTGTGAACTGTTACAGGCACAAGCCACATCCACACGAATTGACTGGCAGTTATGTCGCACGCCGACACAGTTGCCTGATCTTGTCGTTGATTCCAAAGCCGTCGTAATACTGGATGCCGTTTTGAGTGATAAGCCGATGGGGCAGGTATTAACACTGCTATGGCCGGTACAACAGGAAGGTTATCATTCGCCCTGCTCTAGTCATGGTCTGAATGTTATCGAAGCACTTCAGCTTGCCTCGGCCCTGGGACAATTGCCATCACATACCTATATACTTGGTATCACTATTAGCGGGCAGCAACAGGATGCAGCCCCGGTCGTAAAAATTGCATTGCCACAACTCCAGCAAGAACTGGAACAAATACAGCAGACTCTAGTCCCCTGACTGATGCCTGCAGGACACAGGCCATATGAGTGATGCCGCCGACAAATCATCAGCCACAGTTCCTGACACAGATTCAGGTCTGGCGCTTGATAGTGCATTATTTCAATCCCCTCATGCCGCATCGGCGGATGACATCCTGGCTGCTCTGCAGGCTTCACGCCATGGCTTAAGCGATACGGAAGCCAGTCATCGCCTGGCACAATTCGGTCGCAATACCCTTCCCCGTACTCGACTACCCGGGGTGCTAATCGTTTTTCTACATCAATTTGCCAGTCCGCTTATCTATGTCCTGGTGGCGGCCGCCCTGTTGTCAGTGTTAATTCAGGAATGGTCGGATGCCGGCTTTATCACTGCCGTGTTGCTCATTAACGCCATCATCGGCACCATTCAGGAATATTCCGCCCAACAAGCGGCCGCTGCCCTGCAGCAACTTGTTACTACCAACAGTCGGGTGTTGCGTGAAGGCGATAGCTACGAGCTGAATGCAGAAGAACTTGTCCCGGGGGATATCGTATTGCTGGAATCCGGTGACCGGGTTCCGGCGGATATCCGTCTTCTCAATTGCCTTGATCTGGAAACCGATGAGTCCCTGCTCACCGGCGAATCGACCGCGGTGTTAAAAAATTCTGACACTGTTCTGATTGAAAATACCGTGCTGGGCGACAGGCGCAACATGGCATTTGCCGGCTCGCTGGTTGCACGCGGCCGGGGCCGGGGGGTCGTAGTCCATACCGCACTGGCGACTGAACTGGGCCGCATCGCAGCCGCCGTGCTGGGCAAACAACCACCGAAAGCACCGCTGTTTTTACGGATGGAAACGTTTACCCATCGGGTTGCACTTATGGTGGGTCTGGCCGCTATCCTGATGGCAGGTGTCGCATTGAGTCGCGGCATGCCGTTGGCCGAAATTTTTCTGCTCGCTGTTGCCCTTGCCGTCTCGGCGATTCCCGAAGGCTTACCCGTTGCCTTAACGGTGGCATTGGCAGTTGGTACTCGTCGTATGGCAAAACGTAACGTCATTGTGCGTCGTCTTGTCGCGGTAGAATCACTGGGCTCCTGCACCTTCATTGCCACCGATAAAACCGGCACCCTCACGGTTAACGAACTCACCGTCACATGCCTGGCCTTTCCGGAGCAGGAACACTGGGAAGTAACGGGCCAGGGGATGATACCGGAAGGATCCATTCTTACCCCAACAGGGGCGCCATCCGCTAAACAAGCGGCGCAATTGACGCAACTGTGTCAGGCCGCGGTGTTAACCAATGATGGTTTTCTCGGGCATCACAACAATGCCTGGACACACCATGGTGATGCGGTGGATGTTGCCCTGCTGGTGATGGCTCATAAAGCCAACATCATTAAAGCTGAAGTCACCAATACCTTACCTGAACTTGCCACGATTCCATTTGAATCAGAGCGCCTGTTCTCTGCCAGTCTGAATGAATCCCAGGGAAAGCAAAAGGCTTTCGTTAAAGGCGCACTGGAACGCCTGTTACCCATGTGCAACAAAATGGCAGGCGCAGATCAGGATATGGATCTGGATCGCGACTACCTTGAAACCACGGCACATCAACTTGCCAGTCAGGGCTACCGCGTACTCGCCCTGGCAAGCGGTGATATTGAACTGGCGCCGGAGGAAGTCTTTTCCGAAGAACACTTACAAAACCTGACTCTGCTTGGGTTAGTCGGAATGATTGACCCTCTGCGACCCGAAGCTAAGACCGCAGTCAAAAATTGCCGACGAGCGGGCATTGAGGTCGCCATGGTCACCGGCGATCATCCGGCCACAGCATTAACCATTGCCCAGGAACTGGGGTTGGCGGAAACACGTGATCAGGTCGTCACTGGAGCCGCCTTAAGGCAGGCGGAACATGAGGCGGATTTTGATCGTCTTACACGAGGCGCTCACGTCTTTGCCCGGGTGGAACCTCAACAGAAACTGGACATTGTCCACTCCCTGCAGCGCCAGGGTCACTTTGTCGCCGTCAGCGGCGATGGCGCCAACGATGCGCCGGCCCTGCGTGCCGCGCAAGTGGGGGTCGCCATGGGCAAGAGCGGTACCGATGTCGCACGCGAAACCGCGGAACTGATTCTCACTGATGATAATTTTAACTCGATGGTAGCCGGTGTCGAGGAAGGCCGTGTCGCCTACGCCAATGTTCGCAAGGTCATCTTTCTGCTCATTTCCACCGGTGCCGCCGAGATTGTCCTGTTTACCCTTGCATTGTTTACCGGCCTGCCCCTGCCTTTACTCGCGGTACAGTTACTCTGGCTAAACCTGGTAACCAATGGTATCCAGGATGTCGCCCTGGCGTTTGAACCGGGTGAAGGAGATGAGTTACAACGACCACCCCGCTCACCCAGTGAACCGATCTTCAACCGCCTTATGATCGAACGAGTGGTTGTGTCAGCACTGGTAATCGGTGTTGTTAGCTTTGTACTGTTTCAGTTTTTACTTCAACAGGATTATAGCCTCAACGAGGCGCGTAACGGCACGTTGTTACTAATGGTGCTGTTCGAGAATATCCATGTCTTCAACAGCCGTTCCGAGACCCGCTCGGTGTTCCGGCATAATCCCCTGCGCAACCCTATTCTGCTGTTTGGCACGGCTGCAGCACAGCTTATCCATATTGGCGCCATGTATACACCCTGGATCAGCGATGTGTTGCGTATTCAACCAGTTTCTCTCCATAACTGGCTGGAATTACTGGGGCTGGCCTTGACAGTACTGGTCGTGATGGAACTGCAAAAACTCATCTATAACTGGTATACAAGGCGAAATAAACGCTAACAACGCTATCAATATTCACAACATACGTTATCAACAATCATGTGGCTATGCAGGATGCTATATCATCCTTATGCAAACCAGGTTATTGCCGAATATAGCTTGATATAAAGGGGAAAGCAGATCAAAATCAAACAACCCCGGTAGCAATGCACGCAAGCAGACGCACTCCCATTAGCTGCCAGATTGGATGTATTGAAATTAACAAGGAACACTTTATGTTAGAGAAGAAACAAATTGCGCCGCTATTCAGCTCACCAAATCAGGATAATAAGCTTATCAAGCTGGCCGATTATAAGGGCAAAAAGAATGTCGTACTTTATTTTTACCCCAAAGATGACACCCCCGGCTGCACCATTGAAGCCAACGATTTTACCAAATTGGCCGAGGATTTCGCCAAAGCTGATACCGTGGTAATCGGCGTCAGCAAGGATTCATGTGAGAGCCATAAGGCATTTATACATAAATTCGGTCTTCAGCTGGAATTGCTTGCTGACACTTCGGGCGAAGTCTGTGATAGCTACGGCGTCTGGCAGGAAAAAGAAAGGGACGGCGTCAGGAAAATGGGGATAGTCCGCTCAACATTTATTATCAATAAATCGGGTGTATTGGAAGAAGCACTATATGGCGTGACCGCTGATGGTCATGCAGAGGAGATTCTGTCCAGGGTTGAAGCTTTATAAAAAAGCCGATGAATACTCTGAGGCTTGATACAAACCAGGAACCCCCTCAATTGACAATAACATGGCGACTTAGGAAATTGGCGCACGTTTCGCGCTTAATATGCGTTGTGCCAGCTCATCCAGATTCAGCGTTTCTTCAGTATTGATACAAATCGTATATGGTGCTTCGCTGGCATCAACCACTTCATTTATTTTTAATTGTTGCGCCAGCACTTGCAGCGTTGCCTCTGAGGCATCCTTTGTCTGCTCAGCCCGCTTCATGATGCGGGAGCGTAGTGTCTCTACGCTTGCCTGAAGGTCCAGAATCACATACGGAATATCCAGTGACTGTGCTAACTGTTGAAACTGATCACGATGGGTTCTCTTCAGGAAAGTGGCATCCACGATGACTGACGGCCCTGCTTGCAGAATCAGGCTTGCCAACTCCAGAAGTCGCTGGTAAGTCTGTGCCGTCATATCGGCGCTATAGGCGCCTTGCCCGATGGCGGATTTCGTGTTTGCCTGTGCCGCCAGACCGAGTAAACGCTTGCGCTCCACATCTGAGCGGATCTGTATCGCGCCGTAACTTTCAAGTAACTGTTCCGCCAACCAGCTTTTACCGGAACCGGATAAGCCATGCAGTATTATCAGCACCGGAGAAGCAAAACTTTCAATATAATTTCTGGCCAGCGCAAGATAGCTTTTTGTCGTGGCGAGATGACCGTCTGCGGTTTTCGGGTCGGCCGTCTGCTGCTTTGCTTCGATACTGTTGACCTTGGCTCGCACCATCGCGCGGTAGACAAGATAAATACATAACAAGCCCAGGCCGGCATAGTCCCCTCTATGAATCATATATTGATTCAGATAACGCAATGCGAGTTTGTGTTGATGATGAAAATCCAGGTCCATATAGAGGAAGGCGATCTCACTGATGGTATCGATCCAACGCAGGTCTTCTGCAAATTCCAGGCAATCATAAATGACCGGCTTTCCCTCAAGCATAACAATATTGGCCATGTGCATATCCCCATGGCATTCACGTACTGCCCCCTCTTCTTTACGCTGTGTAATAAGCTGTTGGCGCTTCTCCAGTGAGGCTTCACTCCAGACACGCAGTTGCGAACACATGTTTGTAATTTCCGGGTCATCGGTGTTTTGCAACACCTGCTCGAAGTTTTGCATGATTCGCTGGCGGATGACTTCAAGAGTGCCAAATGGGCTGTCACTTGCAGCGATGGGAATGTGTTCATGAAACACGGCTACGATCTGAGCCAACTGATCGATCTGCTCGGGCGTCAACTCACCTCGCGCTGTAACGTTATCCATGCGATCGGCGGTGGCGAACTGTCGCATCTTTACCGCATATTCAAGCAACGGTCCTGTGCCATCCACCACGGGATGCTCCAGCTCACCATGCACACTGACCACATCCAGGTACATATCCGGTGCCAGACGCCGATTCAGACGCAGCTCTTCTTCACAAAAGAATTTGCGCTTTTCCAGGCTACTGAAGTCGAGAAAACCAAGCTCAACCGGTTTCTTGAATTTGTAAACATAATCACCGGTAAGGATGACGTAGGAAATATGCGTTTCAAACACCTCAAAGGACGAGGTGGCATGGGGATAACATTCCGCGAATTGCAGATGTTGAACCAGCGTTGCAAGAGGTGTGTTTGCCATGTCCACTCGGCCTGTGACCTGCCACATTAACACCAGAAAATAAAGCACGGATTGAACTGTACTTTATTTAATTGGCATTTTTTTGACATAGGTAGTGTAGGCGAAAAAAACTTAACCATGTATTTTAGGCAGGAATATCCTGAAGTTTCCTCTGCCTGATCAATAAAACAATAAAAACAGACTGTTACCCGCTTCCATACCTGCTAGTGAAACTATCAATAAATAAAGTTAATAATGTCTCGAAAAAATCTTATTCAGAAAAATACAATATAATGATTTATTACTAATAATGTGAAGGCACCCGCTTTTTTCACCTTGACTGGATGGAAGATCATTACAAATGAAACTACAACGCTCCCTGATGCGGATAGCCCTGCTTTCCGCCATTGCTGTTCCCGTCACCACTGCATTCGCCACTAACGGCTATCAACTCATCGGCGTCGGCTCCTATCAAAAAGGCCTGGC
>CBDUOW010000027.1:0-13363 GCA_965368945.1 uncultured Gammaproteobacteria bacterium | reverse complement strand
AAACAGGTAAAACAACAAGGCAACAGCCAAGTTCACATAAAGTGCCCATTCATGCGCGAAAATGGAATGCATCAGAATATTGATTGCGCCCACCGAAATCAAAGCAATCCCAACCACAAACCAGATACGATGTCGCGCAATACTCCAGATGCCTAAGATCAAGGTGCCTTCAATAAGAAACATCAAAACCTGATCGCCACCAGCGGTCGGATACTGTGTAAGAACAGCGATGACCAGCAAGAACCCCAGTAACGAGACCAGTAAATAAGCAAAGTTTCCTCTTACACGCATAGCAAGCATTCCTGTATCAGGATTCAAGGATTCCTTTTTCACCCTCAGTGCGGGCAATGATCACCGCCCCACAGGAATCACTGAACACGTTTACCGCCGTGCGGAACATATCCAGGATGCGATCCACTGCGAGAATTAATCCCAGCGCCTCCAGGGGCAAACCAATGGTGGTAAGGATAATGGTAATTGCGACCAGGCTGGCCGCCGGGATACCGGCAACCCCAATCGAGGTCAGTAACGCCACCAGCACAATGACAAACTGGGTGGTAAAACTGAGCTCCAGCCCATACGCCTGGGCAATAAACATGGCAGCGACACACTCGTACAGGGCGGTACCATCCATGTTGACCGTTGCACCGAGGGGTAACACGAAACTACTGGTATGATTGGATACCCTGGCGTTCTTTTCTACACAGTCCATGGTGATCGGTAAGGTTGCCGAAGACGAGGCCGTAGAAAATGCAGTTAACAGCGCCGGCGCCATCGCCGGATACATGCGAGTCGGTTTAACCCTGCCAACAAACTTCAACAACAGCGGTAAAGTAATAAAAATATGCACAGCAAGTGCAAGCAATACGGTTACCGCAAAGCTACCCAGCGATGCTGCCAGTTCACCCATCTGTTCCGGACTGGTTTCGGCTATCACTTTCGCGACCAGTGCAAACACGCCCAGGGGGGCAAACCGCATAATAAAGTCAGTGATCTTCATCATGGTGTGATACACACCATTCCAGAAACTGAATTGACCTTGCGAATGCGAGTCACTAAGACGGGTCATAAAAAAACCGTACAGCAAGCTGAAAAATATCAATCCCAACATCTGGCCATTAACGGCCGCAGCGACAATATTTGGCGGTACGATGCGAAGAAACACATCGGCAATATCACCCACACCACGTTCACCGACCTTTGCTACGGCAATCGCCGCCTGGTCGGCATTCAAACCCAACACGTCACGAGCCGGTTGGCCGTCGATAAGGCCGGGAGCAATTAAGTTTACCAGCAAGAGGCCGGTCAGGATGGCAAGCAGACTCGTTACCAGATAATAAACAACAGTTTTGCCACCGAGACGTCCAAGGCCAACTGTCCCCCCTACCCCGGCTATCCCGACAATGATTGATGAAACAATCAGCGGCACAATGATCATTTTCAACGCGTTGAGAAACAACGTGCCAACAAAATTGAATATATCGTAGAAACGAACACCGAAAATACCCGCTTCAGTACCCGCCAGCATGCCCGCAAAAACAGCGAGTCCCAATGCAATCAGGATCTGCCAGTGAAGTTTCATTTTGAGCATCGCACCTCTCCCATGACCTGGTTGATACTTCAACACAAAGGGGGCCAACGCCCCCTTTTTGTTATCCAGTATTATTCTTCAGTTGGTTGCAGGTTACGCGTAATATCCGCCTTGCTCTGCAAGTAGGCAAGAAAAGCATTGTACTCAATTTGCCCTGACAGGTTTGCCAGTTGTTGCTTAAGGGCCTGAAGGCCTGCCTGGTCTGATGCAGGTTCACCATCCTGTACAGCATACAATGCGAGTACCACAGAATCACCGCTGGCTAAAGCCAGGGTGGTCAACTCCGGTCGACTATCTTGTGGATGCGGTAGACTGAATACGGCTTCCCGAATCTGGCTGTCCAGCTTGTCCCCCTCGGAGGGGTTTCGCTTGATAAAACCGGCATCCTGCCATTTTTGTTGATAATCAGCTGCGACACGTCTCGGATCCTCAGATTCGGCGAGTCGAGCCAGAGCCGCTGTAGCATCCTTGATTGCCATTTCTTTTGCCTGTTGCTGCTTGAGGCGAGCAACAATTGACTCCCGCACTTCTTCCAGGGGCCGTTGTGACGCGACCTTCTGCTCGCGCAAGCGCAACACAACAACATGAGTATCAGAAAGCTCAATCAGTTCACTGTTGCGATTCAGGTTAAGCACTTCATCACTGAAGGCCGCAGAAATTACTTTTTGATTACTGAATACGGCTTGACCACCATCAGTTGTAAACATCGGACTGTGCTTAATCTCCAGCCCTAACTCTCCAGCAACGGGTTCCAGTGAGTCAGGGATCTCGTAACTGAGGTTGTTAAGTTTATCAACCTCCTCGTAAAACCGTTTCTCAGCCTGCTCGGTCTGCAGATCGGTACGAATTTGCGCTTTGACTTCGTCAAAAGGCTTGAGTTGAACCGGTTTAATCTCGGTCACTTCGATTAAGTGATAGCCAAAGCGGGTACGTATCGGCTGGCTCAATTGATTTTTGTTCAGCTGAAATGCAGCCTGCTCAAATGCCTTGTCCATTACCCCCAGACCAATAAATCCAAGATCACCTCCCTGGGAAGCGGAACCGGGATCCTGTGACTCTGTCTTTGCAATACTTGCAAAGTCTTCACCATTTTTTATCCGCACCGCCAGCGCTTCAATTTGCTCACGTGCCTGCTGTTCATCAACAGTGGCATTAACGGGTATAAGAATATGGCGAACCTTACGCTGTTCAGGCTGGCTTACATAACTTTGCCGGTTCTGCTCATAGAAGTCCTTGATTTCGGTTTCACTTAAATCGATTTTCCGTGCCATCTCAACCAGGTCAAGTTCGATATAATCGACCCCGACTTCCTGCGGTGTACTAAATTCGGCCGCATGTTGTTCGTAATATGCGCTGACTTCGTCATCACTAATTTTAATTTTTTTAAGATAACGCTGATATGGCAGGCGTAAATAACCCAGCTTGCGCTGCTGCTCCTGCAAGCGTTGATAACCTTGACCTTCCTGGTCTGTTACAAAGGTTGAGCGCATAATCGTATTGCGTAACTGTTCGTTTACAATGTCCCGCGCCAGTTGCATTTCAAACAACTCGCTGGACATACCTTGAACTGCAAGCGTCCGGCGATAATTTTCAACTGAGAACTCACCATTCGCGTCATGAAAGGCTGGAATTTTTTTCAGAGAAGAAACAATTTGTTCGGGAGCAACCTGGTAGTTTTTTGCCTCGAGTTCCTGGTTAATTAATTCGCGTTGAATTAATCCCTCCAGGACCTGCTGTTTCATTACGTCTTCACTAAACAGGTCGGCACGATAATTACTGCCAAGCATCTGTTGCAGTCGCCGCTGCGCATTCTGGTATTCGCGCATCAGTTCTCTTTCACTGATATCTACACCATTCACGCTTGCAACAACTGACTTGGCAGTACCCGACAAATAACTACTGAGCCCAAACAACGCAAAGGTAATAATGATAAGACCAACAATAGCCCATACGACTATGCCCTGGGCGCGATCACGAATTGATTGCAACATGATTTAGCACTGAATGTGGTTATATTGTTTTATTGTAGAAAACAAAAAAGGGCGTGCAATTAAGCGGCGCCCTTTGATGAGTATAGTGGCGGACCGGACGGGACTCGAACCCGCGACCTCCGGCGTGACAGGCCGGCATTCTAACCAGCTGAACTACCGGTCCACAACCTGGTGGGTGCTGAGGGGATCGAACCCCCGACCCTCGCCTTGTAAGGGCGATGCTCTCCCAGCTGAGCTAAGCACCCCTGCTGAAGGCGCGCTAGTTTACGGCATCCTTGAGCGCTTTACCAGCCTTAAACCCAGGAACTTTTGCCGCCGGAATATCGATAGGTTCACCGGTGCGTGGATTACGACCTGTACGAGCCGCACGGTCTTTTACAGAAAAAGTACCAAACCCAACCAAGGTCACAGGGTCACCATTGGCTAATGATTTTGAAATACTGTCCAGCATAGTATCGACAGCACGAGATGCCGCTGCCTTGGAAATGTCGGCGCCTTCTGCGACCGCATCAATTAGTTCAGTCTTATTCACAGACTTCCCCCTTAGGATTGTTATTAGAAAAACACCGCCAGTGATTTTGGCGGTATTCATGACTTAGAACGTGATAAAGTTTATACCAACTGGCTAGGGCCCCGGTCAAGGAAACGGCCCGTAATCCCTCGAAAAAACAGGGATCACAGGCCATCAAAGGACTTGACAATCAATGATGTAGAAGTGTGCTGTTTTTATCCTCGGCCTTCCCTTCACTATTCTTGACGACTTCTTTACTACTTTCGTCCAGGGGCTCAGGTAAACGAGACAGGGCCACTTCGAGCACTTCATCGATCCACTTCACCGGACGTATATCAAGGTTTTCCTTGATGTTTTCCGGTATTTCAGTCAGATCACGGGTATTTTCATCGGGAATCAGCACCGTCTTGATGCCGCCACGATGAGCTGCCAGAAGCTTCTCCTTGAGACCCCCGATAGGTAAAACTTCACCCCGCAAGGTAATCTCACCGGTCATGGCAACGTCCGCCCGGACCGGAATATCCGTCAGGGCAGAAACCAGGGCGGTACACATGCCAATACCGGCACTGGGACCATCCTTGGGGATCGCACCTTCCGGAACGTGAACGTGGATATCATTTTTTTCAAAGGTATCCGGTTGAATCCCCAACACATTCGCTCGACTACGAACCACGGTCAGGGCGGCCTGAATCGATTCCTTCATCACATCGCCAAGTTGACCGGTAATGCTGTGTTTACCCTTACCCGGCATGACGGCCGTTTCAATCGTAAGTAATTCACCGCCAACTTCAGTCCATGCCAGACCGGTAACCTGTCCGACCTGATCGTGTTCTTCGGCACGACCGAAGCGGAACCGCTTGACCCCAAGGAAATTTTCCAGATTCTCGGATGTAACTTCGACATTGGTAATTGTTTTGTCGAGCAGGATATCCTTCACCGTCTTGCGACAAATCTTGGCGATTTCACGTTCCAGGTTTCGAACCCCGGCTTCACGACTGTAGAAACGGATAATGTCACGCACAGCATCTTCGCTGATGGATATCTCATCGTCCTTCAGACCATTGTTCCTGATCTGCTTCTTGATTAAATACCGTTCCGCAATGTTGACCTTTTCTTCTTCGGTGTAACCGGATAAACGGATCACCTCCATACGATCCAGTAACGGGCCTGGAATGTTCATGGTATTGGATGTCGCCACGAACATGGTCTCTGAAAGATCATAATCGACTTCCAGGTAGTGATCGTTAAAGGTATGGTTTTGCTCCGGATCCAGTACCTCCAGCAAAGCCGAAGCCGGATCGCCACGGAAATCCATTGCCATCTTGTCGATTTCATCGAGCAGGAACAAAGGATTCCGCGTCCCTGCCTTGGACAAATTTTGCACAATTTTGCCCGGCATGGAACCAATATAGGTACGGCGGTGCCCCCGAATCTCGGCTTCATCACGCACTCCACCCAATGCCATACGAATAAATTTGCGGTTGGTGGCACGCGCGATAGACATACCGACGGAAGTCTTACCCACGCCGGGCGGTCCGACCAGACACAGAATCGGGCCTTTCATCTTTTTCATACGTTGCTGCACGGCCAGGTATTCCAGAATGCGTTCCTTGACCTTATCCAGACCGTAATGATCCTCTTCCAGCACCTGTTCGGCCTTGGCCAGATCGTTACTGACCTTGGAACGTTTCTTCCACGGTACATTCACCAGCCAATCCAGATAATTGCGCACTACCGTCGCTTCTGCTGACATGGGTGACATCATCTTGAGCTTGCCAAGTTCCGCCTTGGCCTTGGCCTTGGCTTCCTTGGACATACCGGCGGTTTCGATTTTCTTTTCCAGTTCTTCCAGCTCATTGGGCACATCTTCCATGTCACCCAGTTCTTTCTGGATCGCTTTCATCTGCTCATTCAGATAGTACTCGCGCTGGCTCTTTTCCATCTGCCGTTTGACGCGACCACGAATCCGTTTTTCCACCTGCAGCAGGTCGATCTCGGATTCCATCATTGCCATCAGGTGTTCAAGACGTTCCTGTAAATCCGTCAACTCAAGGATGTTCTGCTTCTCTTCCATTTTGAGTGACATGTGAGCCGCGATGGTGTCCACCAACCGGTTAGGATCTTCAATACTGGAGAGTGAAGTCAGAATTTCCGGCGGGATCTTTTTATTCAGCTTAACGTACTGATCGAATTGATTGGTCAACGAACGGACCAGCACTTCTGATTCACGTTCATCAATCGTTGCTTCTTCATACTGTTTTATCTGGGCGGTAAAGTATTCCTGCTCACCCATGAAAGTGACGATTCGGGCACGCCTGTTACCTTCTACCAGGACCTTGACGGTGCCGTCCGGGAGCTTTAACAGTTGCAGGATGCTGGAAATAGTACCAATGCGGTACAGATCCTCAACACTGGGGTCGTCATCGGCGGCACTTTTTTGCGCCACTAACAGGATCTGCTTGTCATTTTCCATTGCCGCTTCCAGCGCCTGGATGGATTTCTCCCGCCCGACAAACAAGGGAATGACCATATGCGGGTAAACCACCACATCGCGCAGTGGCAGCACCGGCATGGCAGAAAGTTGTTCTTCAATCATCTCAGACATAATACCTTCTCGTTTTGGCTAGTCCGTAAAAACGCAGTGTTTTACTAAGGTATGGCTGGCCCGGCAGGATTTCAACCGGGGGTTAAGAAATTTATACGGTAAATTGTCGGGGATACGCCGGGTATCCCCTGGTGTTACTCGTCAGATGATGCGGCCCGTTGCTCTGGAGCCTCATAGATGAAGAGTGGTTCACCCTCACCCGTAATCACTGACTCATCAAGCACCACCTTTTCAACATTATCAATGGAAGGCAGGTCGTACATGGGTTCCAGCAGAATATGTTCCAGGATGGAACGTAGCCCACGTGCGCCGGTTTTCCGCTCCATAGCCTTGCGAGCAACCGCAAGCAGGGCATCAGCACGAATTTCCAGTTCACAGCCTTCCATTTCAAACATTTTCATGTACTGCTTGGTCAGTGCATTCTTGGGTTCGGTAAGAATGCGCATCAGGGCCTCTTCATCCAACTCTTGCAAGGTAGCAATGACCGGGAGGCGACCAACAAACTCGGGGATCAGACCGTAACGGGTCAGATCTTCCGGTGCCACCTCGGCCAGAACTTCACTGGCACTCTTCTGATCGTCCTTGCTTTTGACATCAGCACCAAATCCGATTCCGCCTTTTTCTGAACGTTCACGAATGATTTTGTCGAGGCCGGCAAAGGCGCCGCCGCATATGAACAGGATATTAGAGGTATTCACCTGCAGGAATTCCTGCTGCGGATGCTTACGTCCACCCTGTGGCGGTACTGAGGCTACGGTACCTTCAATCAACTTCAATAGTGCCTGCTGTACCCCTTCACCTGATACGTCACGGGTAATAGACGGGTTATCGGACTTGCGCGAAATCTTGTCGATTTCGTCAATGTAGACGATGCCGGTTTGTGCCTTTTCGACATCGTAATCACATTTTTGCAGCAGTTTCTGAATGATATTTTCAACGTCTTCACCCACGTAACCAGCTTCGGTCAAGGTGGTGGCATCGGCAATCGTAAAAGGCACATTCAACAAACGCGCGAGGGTTTCCGCCAGCAGGGTCTTGCCACTACCGGTGGGACCGATCAACAGGATATTGCTCTTGGCGAGTTCGACGTCGTCCTTTTTCTGTTCCGTTTCCAACCGCTTGTAATGGTTGTAAACCGCAACAGACAAAACTTTTTTCGCCCGTTCCTGGCCAATCACGTATTCATCAAGGATATCTTTGATTTCATGAGGGGTTGGCAAATCACTACCGGTAACGGAAGCCGACTGTTCTTGTACTTCCTCACGAATAATGTCATTACACAGTTCAACACACTCGTCGCAGACGAAAACAGAGGGTCCGGCAATCAGCTTGCGTACTTCATGCTGGCTTTTACCGCAAAATGAACAGTACAGGAGTTTTCCGTTATCGCCTGTATTGTTTTTGTCGTCGCTCATGGTTCTACCTCAGTAACTTTCCGTCTGTGTTTACCATGCGTGCATTTTGACATTATTTCAAGTACCCACTTGGTATATCAAAATCACCTACTTTAGGTGGGTTTTCAAGGCCACCAGGTCCATCATTTACTTGTCGCTACCGCTTCGAGCTTCCATTACCGAGTCGATCAAACCGTAATCAACAGATTCCTTCGCACTCAGAAAAAAGTCCCGATCCGTATCCTGCTGAATACGCTCCATAGGTTGCCCTGTGTGTTTGGCAAGTATCGTATTGAGACGTTCCCTGATTTCCAGAATTTCCTTTGCATGGATCTCAATGTCCGTTGCCTGCCCCTGGAAACCACCCAATGGCTGGTGAATCATGGTGCGCGAATGGGGCAGTGCGTAGCGCTTGTCCTTCGCCCCACCCGCCAGTAAAACCGCGCCCATACTGGCTGCCTGGCCGATACACATGGTGCTTACGTCCGGTTTGATAAACTGCATGGTGTCATAAATGGACAACCCTGCCGTCACCGAACCGCCCGGTGAATTAATATAGAGATGGATATCCTTGTCCGGATTCTCCGACTCCAGGAACAGCAATTGGGCCACTACCAGGTTGGCCATGTGGTCCTCAACCTGCCCCACCAGAAAAATCACCCGCTCCTTCAGCAGGCGCGAATAGATGTCGTAAGAGCGCTCTCCCCGGGAGGTTTGCTCAACCACGATGGGGACGAGTTGACTGGTAATATCTGCCATGTCGCTATTGTAATTTTTATCGGTCACGAATTATTTTCCTTTAATTTCTCAGACTGAAGCCGTATCTTCAGCTTTTCGGCTGAGGGTTCATTAACTCATTGAATTCAATAGACTTTTCTTCCACATTGGCCTGATCCATGACCCAGTCGACCACCTGTTCTTCAAACACCAGGGATTCGACTTCGGCCAGACGCTGCTTATCCCCATAATACCACTTTACAACCTCCTCAGGATGCTCGTAAGGAGCGGCAATACTTTCCACCATTTCTTTCACCTTGGCGGAATCCACCTTGAGGTCGTGTTCCTTAACGATCTGGGACATTATCAGGCCCAGTTTGACGCGTCGCTCGGCCTGCTCGCGGAACATGCCCGGATCCAGTTTCAGATCCTTCTGGGCCATGCCCTGACTGGCCAGGTTTTGCGTCATCTGGTTGACCAGGGCATGGGATTCGTTGTCGATCAGCGCAGCCGGGATATCGAGCTCATGGGAGGTCAGTAATTTATCCATCACCCCTTCTTTCAGGCGACCCTTGATTTTGGCCTCCAGCTCACGCGCCATATTCTTACGAATATCGTCGCGCATTTTGGCCAGATCGCCATCGGCCACACCCAGTTTTTTGGCAAATTCGGCATCCACATCCGGTAATTTTGGTGCTTCGACCGAATTGACGTGGATCGCGAACTGTACAGGTTTGCCCGCCAAATGCTCGGCCTGGTAATTCTCCGGAAAGGTCAGGTCCAGGGTCAGATCATCCCCCGCCTTGGCGCCTTTCAGGCCATCTTCAAAACCGGCAATCATGCGGCCCTGACCAATGGTCACGCTCATTCCTTTACCTTCACCGCCTTCAAACACCTCACCCTCGATGGTGCCCTTGAAATCAAGCGTGACCTGGTCGCCATCCTCAGCAGCACGCTCCGCCGCTTCCCATTCAGAGTTCTGTTTGCGGATGTTCTCGATCATATTATCCACGTCCGCATCGCTGATTTCACAAACCGGCTTCTCAATATTCTGTTTGCTCAGGTCCGCAATGACCACTTCCGGATATATTTCAAACGTGGCGGTGTACTCCAGCCCCTTGCCTGGCGCCATTTCCCTGGTATCAAAGGTCGGCATGCCGGCCGGGCGAAGTTTCTCCTGGCTGACCGCTTCATAAAAGGTCGACTGCACGACATCACCAATCACTTCCTGGCGCACCTGGTTGCCGTATTGCTGCTGCACCACTTTCAATGGCACCTTGCCGGCGCGAAAACCTTTCATTTTTACCGTGCGGGTCAAATCCTTGAGCTTGCTCTGCACCGCATCGGCAATCGTATCTTCTTCCACGGCGACGGTCAGGCGACGTTCCAGACCATTGGTAGTCTCAACAGAAACTTGCATTTCAAATCCTCATAAATATCAATAATTTCAGTTACTTAAATACTCGGGGCTTGCCCCGGTCAGTTCATAAACTGGTGCCGCCCGCGAGACTCGAACTCGCACGGGTTTCCCCACAGGCACCTAAAGCCTGCATGTCTACCAATTCCATCAGAGCGGCAAAACATTCACTCAATCGCCCGCAATATGTGGTCAAGTTGCCGGACTCTAACAAGGCCTTCACTGGAATCAAACTTGCCAATTCCGCCACTCGCGTGCAGACACTGATTTAATAAACCGCGGATTATACAGGGAGTCGAAAACCTGTTGTAACCCATTTGAAAAATCAGGGGGCGCGGGAAGTGGGTGGGCCGTAGAGAAATCGAACCAATAACCAATGGATTAAGAGTCGCGGTCCGGGCGACGGGTAGCAATTTGAAACATTCTGGAACAGGATGTTACACAAATTACACCCGTTGCTTCAAGGTGTTTTGGGGGTGCAGGGAGCCGACCATAGGTTACATTTAACCTGAATCGTATATCAGGCATTTCCGCCATTTCGAAGCTTTCGCGGTCTGTCTAACCCGGAAGGTTCGCGCAAAGCGATGCAGAACGTTGCCGCAGTACTCTATGAGAGCAACTGTTGAGTTCCACATAATACGGCTTTGATCTACTATATATGTCTCGCTGACGGCTGTTCATAAAAAGCGCGCAACATCGGCTCCAAGAGGACAGGTACATGGTTAAACCACTGCACCACTACATAAACGGCCGACGGGTTGAGGGAGCCAGCGGACGCTACGGTAATGTATTCAACCCCACCACCGGCGAGGTCGCGGCCAGGGTGCCGCTGGCATCGGCAGATGAGACCGCCCGGGCAATCGAAGTTGCAGCGGCCGCTTTTCCGGCCTGGCGGGACACCCCGCCCCTGCGCCGCGCCAGGGTGTTGTTCCGCTTCAAGGAGTTGCTTGACAAGCACCTTGATGAGCTTGCCGAACTGGTATCGGCAGAGCACGGCAAGGTGCTCAGCGATGCCCGCGGTTCCGTGATCCGCGGCATGGAAGTGGCCGAGTTCGCCTGTGGCGCCCCCCATCTGCTGAAAGGCTATTTCTCCGAGAATGTTGGCAGCAATGTGGACAGCCACTCTATACGACAACCCCTGGGTGTCTGCGTCGGCATCACGCCCTTCAATTTTCCGGCGATGGTTCCGATGTGGATGTTTCCGCTCTCCATTGTCTGCGGCAACACCTTTATCCTCAAAACCTCCGAGAAAGTGCCCTCAACTGCCCTGCGTCTGGCCGAACTGCTGAGCGAAGCGGGTCTGCCGGATGGGGTAATGAACGTGGTGAACGGGGATAAAGAAGCGGTCGACACCCTGCTCACCCACCCCAAGGTGGCCGGCGTGAGCTTTGTGGGCTCCACACCGGTTGCCGAGTACATTTATCAGACCGCCTCCAACCACGGGAAACGGGTACAGGCCCTGGGTGGCGCCAAGAACCACATGGTCATCATGCCGGACGCCGACATGGAACAGGCTACTGACGCCCTGATGGGAGCGGCCTACGGCTCTGCCGGCGAGCGTTGTATGGCGATCTCCGTCGCCGTTGCCGTTGGTGACGAAACCGCTGACGCCTTGATCAAACGCCTGGCACCACGAGTGGAAAAACTGAAGGTCGCCCCAAGCACCGCCCCTGATGCCGAAATGGGCCCGCTGGTCACCCGTGAGCACCATGACAAGGTCAAAGGCTATGTTGACCTGGGGGTTGAAGAAGGCGCTCAGCTGGTGGTCGACGGCCGCGATCTGACGGTTGCAGGCCATGCAAAAGGATTCTTCCTGGGGGGCTGCCTGTTCGACAGGGTCACCACCGATATGCGTATCTACAAAGAGGAGATCTTCGGTCCTGTGCTGTGCGTGGTTCGCGCCCCCGACTTTGAGACCGCGCTCAAGATGGTCAACGACCACGAATTTGGCAACGGCACCGCAATCTTTACCCGTGATGGCGATACCGCCCGCACCTACGCGACACGGGTGCAGGTAGGCATGGTGGGCATCAACGTGCCTATCCCGGTACCGATGGCATTCCACAGTTTCGGTGGATGGAAACGCTCCCTGTTCGGTGACATTCACGTCCACGGCATGGAGGGCATCCACTTTTATACCAGGTTGAAGACCGTCACCTCGCGCTGGCCCACGGGTATTCGCGCCGGTGCCGATTTCCATATGCCGACCATGAAATAAACCAGCAAACAACCTGACACAACGATCGAGAAGAAAACAACGGAGAAGAGATCGCTATGAGTAAAATCGGATTCATTGGAGTAGGCATCATGGGCAGCCCCATGGCAGGCCACCTGCAAGCGGGCGGACATCAACTCTACCTGGTCAAACATCGATCTCCCCTGCCCCAGGCGCTGCTCGACGGCGGCGCTGTGGAGTGCGGCTCTGCCAAAGAGGTGGCTCAGCAGGCGGAAATCATCATTACCATCGTGCCCGATACGCCCCAGGTGCAACAAGCATTGTTTGGCGAAGAAGGTGTTGCTGCGGGATTGAGCCCTGGGAAAATGGTCATCGACATGAGCTCCATCTCACCCATGGAAACCAGGTCATTTGCATCCAGAATCAACGAACTGGGCTGCGACTACCTGGATGCGCCGGTATCCGGCGGTGAAGTGGGTGCCAAGGCGGCCTCCCTTACCATTATGGTGGGGAGCTCAGAGGCCGCCTTTGAAAAGGCCAAACCTCTGTTCGAGCTGATGGGCCAGAATATTACCCTGGTCGGTGACAACGGCGCAGGCCAGACCTGCAAGGTGGCCAATCAGATCATCGTCGCCCTGACTATCGAGGCGGTGGGTGAAGCCCTGCTGTTCAGCTCCAGGGCCGGTGTCGATCCGGCCCGTGTCAGAGAAGCACTGATGGGCGGGTTCGCCGGCTCCAAAATCCTCGAGGTACACGGCGAGCGTATGATCAAGCGTACTTTTGATCCCGGCTTCCGGATTGCCCTGCACCAGAAAGACCTCAACCTCGCGCTGACGGGTGCCCGTGAAATGGGCCTGAGCCTTCCGAACACGGCCACTGCCCAGGAGTTGTTCAATGCCTGTAATGGCGATCTCGATCACTCTGCCCTGGTCAATGCCCTTGAGGCGCTTGCTGACCATAC
>CBDUOW010000026.1:0-13548 GCA_965368945.1 uncultured Gammaproteobacteria bacterium | reverse complement strand
TTGATGTTCATGCGTCATCACCTAAGCATACTCGAGGAAAGTATGGGAGTGAATACACAGGAATCCTGGATCTACCCGGTCGTCTCAGGTTTTTGGACTCAACACGGGACTTTCAAACTGAATACCGTCCCAGCCATGGCGCATAAAGGTGCGTATATTCAGGTGATCCGTAGCGTGAGGATGTAGTAGCACATCATGTCGATAGTATTGCCCAAAACATGCCAGGATTTCGTGCTCTGTAAGCCCATGGAGTTGTCCAAAGGCAAATATTTTACAGGAGCCCTCATTTTCACCGGCATGATTGATAATCCGATCATCCTCAATGCCGTTACTGAACTGCGCCGGTGTGTAATCATAATTTTCTGCAATAGTCGTCATGACGGACTGAAACTCAATGCTCGCCGGGTCGTTTTTTATTTGCGCAAGTAGCGTCGCCAGTTGGGTCTGCATGTATGACTGTTCCTCAGTTTGCGACAATAGCGACCCCGCCGCGGCGGGGATCGCCGCTCGCGGAAAAAGTACCGGCATCGCTCATCACGGTGTGCGCCCCACCGAAAAACAGGTTTAGATTCGGCCAGACAGTATGGTGGGGATATACTGCTGTAATGTCCTCAAGCGCTTCTGGTTTGAAGCCATCTTCAATACTCAGCAGATCACCTTCAAGATGGATGCGTGGTGCATTCACGGCCTGTTCAGCTGACATGCTGTAGTCAATTAAATTGATCAGCACCTGTAAAATTGCACTTCGAATACGATTGGATCCTCCGGAACCGATCGCTATGCGTCGTCCATCTTCAAACAGGACGAGCGCGGGTGCCATCATGGAGGTCATGCGCTGATTCAAGGGCCAGCGATGAAACCCGTTTGGATTAATATCCTCTTCACCCAGCATATTATTCAGCATCACGCCGGTATGCGGAATTATGGAACCACAGCCTTCGCCGTTACTGACAGTCATGCTGGCGATATTGCCATTACTATCAATCACACTGATATGGGTTGTTCCGCGGAAGCTCCGGGCCCTGCCGATGATCTGATCCCGGTATTGATGCAGAAATTCCGGATTAAGCAGTTGTGCCGCATCGGGGTGCACGGTCTCGGATGCCAGCGTTGCCAGGCGGGCATGATTCGTAAGTTCCATGGTGGAAGCGAGTAATTGTAAGTAAGCGGAAGAACCAAAGGGATAATCAGCCATGTTTACCTGTGCCAGCAGATCCAGTGCGAAGGCAATCAACAATCCACCGGATGAGGGTGGCGGATTGATAAAGACCTGCGCATCGCGATAGGGAATGGACAGGGGTTCCCGCTTGATTACTGCATAGCTTTCAAGATCGGCGCGGCTTAAGTGACCGCCTCCCTGGCTGTTGAGTTGACTGATCGCCGCGGCGACTTCACCGCGATAAAACAGATCTTCGCCTTCACGTGCCAGCGAGTCGAGGAAGTCGGCCTGGTCGTGTTGCTGCAGAAGTTTTCCTGCACCGATGATTTGTGAAGGCTTGTCGGGATCAGCATATATTTTACGACTCGCGGGGGACGCGAGGAATATCGGTTCGATGATACTGAATATGTAGGCCTGAAAATCATTGAGCCGAATACCCTCCCTGGCAAGCTGAATTGCCGGTTCAACCAGCCGTTTCATCGGCATGCTGCACAAATCACGGTGGATCTCAAACAGACCACGCACACTACCCGGGGTTGCCACGGCACCCAGGCCAATATGAAATTCCTGCTGCGCCGTGCCGAAATCGGCCAGGATAGGATAAAAATCGAGTTCGGCGGGATCGCGACATTGCAGCGGCGTCTGGGCAAAGAAATCGTAGACCCGTGGCCTGGTGCCATTGGCGTCCGCCAGCATGAAGCCGCCGCCGGCGAGGGAGCAGAGAACGGGCTCGGCCACACAGGCGGTAAAGTGGGCGGCCACAATGGCATCAAAGGCATTACCGCCGTCATGCAGAACCGCTTCCGCCGCCTGGGCAGTGGCAGGATGCCCCGCCGCGACCACGCCGTGTGAGCTGCTCATGAACGACTCGCCATGTTCGAATGCATACTCACTATTATGCCTTAAACCTGCTACAGGTTGTGAGTAGGCAACGACTGCCAGGCGAGAAACAGGCTTTGGCTTTAAGTGTAGTTATTCAAGAGGAGCAACTGACTTGAACATTGCCGGCCCAATCCGGCGGCGGCTCTGCATAGTGCGCCATTTCAGGATGCTCATCGAAGGGTGTCTGCAATAGCTGCATGAGTCGGTCCAGTTCCGAGTAATCCTGCTTTTGTTCCGCATTTTCGATAGCAATCTGTGCAATGTAATTACGCAGCACATATTTCGGGTTGATAGCCATCATCATCTTGCGTCTCTCGGCGTCAGGTTTGGCGGCAAAGCGTAGCAGCTCGCGATAATCATGCAGCCAACGATCAAACCGCTCCCGTTGTAAAAACATTTCGCGCAATTCCGGATGCGATTCTTTACTGTTTGCCTGGATGTTACCCAGGCCACGGAACAAAAGGGTATAGTCTGTCTGGCTGCGTTGCATCTGGTCCAACAGGTCTCCGACCAGTTGCAGTACGGCATCGTCCGGTTGTTCAAAGCCGATCTTTTGTGCCATTGAAGAATAGTAATTATCAGTAAAGTGATCCTGGTAAGTCTCTAATGCAGCCTTGGCGCTCTCGACCTCAATCAACGGTGTCATGGCCTGCGCCAGGCAGGTCAGGTTCCAGAGTCCGATTTGCGGCTGTTGATCAAAAGCGTAACGTCCCTGGTGGTCAGAGTGGTTACAGATAAAGCCGGGATTGTAAGCTTCCATAAATCCAAAAGGACCGTAATCGAGCGTCAGGCCCAGTATCGACATGTTGTCGGTATTCATGACCCCATGGGCAAAACCGACTGCCTGCCATTGTGCGATTAAGCGCGCCGTGCGTTCGATAATGGAATGCAGCAGCGCGGTATAAGGTTCCGGTTCATCCTGGAGTTCCGGGTAATGATGTTCGATGACGAAATCAGCGAGGGCCTGGAGATGTTCATGCTGGTTGCGATAGAAAAACACTTCAAACGAACCAAAACGTATATGGCTGGGCGCGAGGCGGGTCAACATGGCACCGGTCTCGATCTGTTCGCGATAAACTTCATCGCTACTGCCGACAAGACACAAGGCGCGAGTCGTCGGGATACCCAGGCCATGCATCGCTTCACTGCATAGGTATTCGCGAATGGAAGAGCGCAAAACCGCGCGACCGTCACCGTCACGGGAATACGGGGTCAAACCGCTGCCCTTGAGCTGTAGTTCCCACTTCTCACCACGCTGGTTGGTGATTTCACCCAGCATAATGGCACGACCATCGCCCAATTGCGGCACGTAATGACCAAATTGATGACCGGCGTAGAGCATCGCCAGCGGATCACTGCCTGGTAACGGCTGTTTACCACTGAAGATATCCGCCACGGCTGGATGGTGCCGGACATCGGCAGCAAGGTCCAGTCGGGCGGCGGCATTGGCATTGAAGTGCAGTAATTCCGCGCGGCTGACAAAGGGGGTTGGTTTAACCCGGGAGTAAAAATCCTCCGACAAGCTGCCAAACGAATTACTAAAGGCTAAATTATTGAGAGAAGATGGCATGGATTCGTTTATCGTAAATGTAGGTTCAACTCAGTATCAAATGGTGGCCAGGTGGGTAATCAACCGGTGTCAACACTGAAACATTGTGATCATTGTGGTTATACAGGGCCGCCGGATCGCCGGTCTCCTGGCCTGGTATGGCTGGCGGCACTCATGTGGCTGGTCCCGGTTGCCTTTGTCTCGTTTGGATTCTGGCCATTTTTCCTGGTTCCGGCCCTTGCCGTTAGCGTCTGGGCCTATGTCAGTCACCATTTACGCTGTCCGGCCTGCGGACGACGATGGTGAATCCAGTCCGGGTGCACCTGCATGAGCGCCAGTCAGTACTTGAGTATTTTACTAGGTAATGCGGGTGAAATACAGTCCTGACCCGGCTAAAAGCCACCCTATGGTGCGTTCCCGGGCCTGGACATGGCAAGTGATCGAAACCTGAAACACCGGGTATCAGGCTAAAAGCGATAATGGGGCAGGCAAGTGCCTGATTGTCGCGGCCAACATTTCTTCAGGTGTAAATCGCAGCTAAGATTGTATAAAACAGGGAATAATGCCGAAGTGGCCTGTGGATTAAGTCGAATACTTAAATGAGCCAGAAACACAAACGGGTATTAAGTGGAATCCTGCAGGAGCCTGTGAGCGGGAACATCCACTGGCGTGACATCGAATCTTTACTGCATCACCTTGGAGCAGAGATCGAGCATGGCCATGGTGCACGCATGCGTGTGGTTTTAAATGGTCATGAAGGAACCTTGCGACGCCCGCATCATAGCGGCGTCTGTAGCAAACATGATATTCGACACCTGCGTGATTACCTGATATCAGCGGGTATTAGTATGGGTTCATTGGAAGTTGAAAGCGCAAAGGATTAATCATGCACACTATAATATATTCGGAAGTATGGCTAAGTTAGCAGGGCTATGCTGTAATGGATTTTGATTCATGGACGGGACAGCCCGGCAGATAATAATGTATCTGAATACGCTTCTTTATTATCTGGTTATCGCACCAGTTATACACTTATCTCTAGTGATATAAATAGACGGATATATTTCGTTGTTTTTATCAGAAACAAATAATCACTTCTCTACACTCGATAAACCGGCCATTATCAAGGCCGAGCAAACCAAATTATTATTTAATGCCATGCCATTATCGATAATGGCAACGGTGATTAATGCCTGCATCCTGGTTTTTGTGCAATGGAATATAGTGGCACATGAACGCCTGGTGATTTGGCTGATAACGTTATTAACGGTGACGACTTTTCGTGGTGTCCTTGCGTATGAGTATAAGGAAAACCATGAGAAAGCCTACGCCAATGAAAAATGGACATCGTGGTTTATCGTTGGCGTGATATTAACCAGTATTATCTGGGGCAGTGCCGCAGTGTGGCTGTTTCCGGCCAACGATGTGGGCCGCCAGGTATTCATGGTGATTGTATTGGCCGGGATGTGTGCAGGTGCAAGTACCAGCCTTTCGTTTTTACGCATCACCATCGGCGTGTTCCTGATAGTGTTATTAACACCTCTGGCAATTCAGTTTCTGATGCTGGGCGATAAGTTGTCCGTATCGGTGGGTGTAATGACCATCTTGTTTTTTGTAATTGTTTTAGCCAGCAGTATGCGGATATATAAAAATACGGAACAAAATATATCACTGCGAATCGATGCCTATTTCCGCGAGAAGGCATTGAAGGAAAGTGAAGAGAAATATCACCTGATTTTTGACTCCGCCCCATTGGGTCTTGTTCATTATGATAACACTGGAGTAATAACTGAATTCAATGAGCGGTTTATTAATATCATTGGAGAGGATAAGCACAATCTTGCAAATTTTTCATTATTGAATGATACGCATGATCCGAATTTAAGACAGGCGATCTTGAATACCCTGCGAGGTAAATTTGGCCAATACGAGGGCAAATCTAATGCGCTGGGTGGAGATAAAGACAAGGATATAAGACTTTATTGTCGAGGGATTCAATCTGAGGACGGTGAAATTCTCGGAGGCGTGTCGATCATGGAAGATATAACTGAAGATAAAAGAGTGGAAAGATTGAAAAGTGAATTTGTTTCTACCGTGAGTCATGAGTTACGCACCCCGTTAACCGCTATACGTGGCGCGGTAGGCCTGTTAAATGAAGGTGTTGTGGGTGACTTGCCAATTGAAGCGCGCAAATTAACGGAAATCAGCGAAGTAAACACAAACAGGCTGTTGATGCTAATCGATGACATTCTGGATATCAGTAAAATTGAGCTGGGTGAATTATCGTATGATTTTCACCTCATGGATGTCAGAAGATTCCTGGAAGAAGTTGTCCGCGTAATTGAAACATACGCCAGACAGCACGATGTTAAATTAGTATTAAAACGCTACTGCAATGATGTTTTTATCAATGCAGATCATGATCGTATGATGCAGGTTATGTATAATTTGTTGTCGAATGCTATAAAATTTTCACCACAGAATGGAAAGGTGATAATTTCAATGGAATGTATAGACGAGGGCGTGAAAATTTCCATTACTGACTCGGGACCCGGTATACCGAAAGAATTTCAGGGCGTATTATTTGATCGCTTTACCCAATATGATAGTTCAGACAGCAGGCGCACGGGTGGCACAGGCCTGGGATTAAATATCACTAAAGCGCTGATTGAAAAACATCATGGCAAGATCGATTTCGAAACCGGAAAAGACGGTACTACCTTTTATATTATATTGCCGACGCAATCATAGATGAAGTTATTCCTGCTGGATTAAAAAGCTTCTGATATTTTATTCCCCCGAGTCTGGATTTAATTCCAGATAAAAAGTGGAAAGAATCTTTTCCTCTTCTTCAGGTTGAATTTCACTACGTCGAAAAACTGCTTCAACACGCGCCGTGTTGATTGCCGATTTATCAATAATCTCCGGGTAAAGTTTGTACTGCTGCTGGACAACCATCGCCTGTTTACGGGCAGCCTGTTCATAATGGCGGCGCGTATCGGTATCCAGTGTCGGTAATAACAGTAGCCACGGCGCCTGCCAGTTCAGGAAGTCATTGATGAGTTGCTGGTGCGCCACATCATGCGAGGTGTGGTTGATAAGAAGAACCGGAAATGCTTCGTCTGGTAGAGTTCGGGCCTGTAATTCCGGAGTCAGATTGATACCCGCAAGGCCACTGGCGTAGCCGCTGGTTTCGCGCTTAAACCATTGTGCTGCTGACGGCATTGCAGCCTGGTTGTTGATGTAGTCTGTCAGGTAATCGGCGGTATTTGTGGTGGAAAGTTTTTCGGCAGATAAATGAGGCAATACCCTCGATGAAAATGATTTTCTACATAAATTACCGGCGCGCCAGGCTATATTGCGTTCTGTCTCAATATCTTCCTGGCGAACCACACTATCAAGCAGCACCAGGGGCATATTCTGCTGATCGAGTAGCCAGAGTTCGAATATATCAGACAAGGGAAATGGAACTTCGCCATGGAGTTTCTGCACATACTCCAGCGCTACCGCGCCCTGATGTTCAAGATATTTAAAATCATCAGACGGAAATAACGGACCACGTTTGAGCCCAAGTTCGAGTGACCATTTTCCATAGCGGATATCACTGGTTTGAATTCGGGTATTTGGCTCAAGGCCCTCCCTTAGCAAGTCGTTACTGACAAAAATATCCCAGACCAGGCCATCAGTGGAAACAGCTTCAGCAGATTGATACTTGACGATATTAACAATACCGTGAAAGGGATTAAGCTGGCGTTGAGAGTAATACTCTATTTGCATAGGGTAACTGTAGATAAACAATGCATGCAGGGCAATTTCCCCTGATTCTGGTAATATTACGGTTCGTGGCCATATGTTCGGAATTTACAACTTCGGCAAATAATGACCGGGTACTGACAACCGACAAACCAGAAAAATCAACAAGATGCATAAAGTATCAGCGTTAAAAATTAGTCAAATTCAGGGGTGACAGAGTAATGACAAAGCAAATTGGCATCCTCACCGCAGGAGGAGACAGCCCCGGTTTGAATGCAGCCATTCGTGGGGTTGGCAAGGCTGCGGAAGGTTTTTACGGCATGGAGGTAATTGGTTTTCGTGACGGTTTTCGTGGTCTGGCTGAAAACCGTACGGTGCGTCTGGGAGGTAATAGCTTGTCCGGGATCCTGACACTCGGCGGTACGATTCTGGGCACGAGTCGGGACAAGCCGCACAAAATGGTAGTCGGTGGAAAAACACATGATATGACGGATGCCATTATAGAAAATTACGAATCCAATCATCTTGATGCCCTGGTCTGTCTGGGTGGAGGCGGGACACAAAAAAATGCACTGCGCCTGGCGCAAAGCGGT
This sequence comes from uncultured Gammaproteobacteria bacterium, assembly GCA_965368945.1. Classification (GTDB taxonomy): domain Bacteria; phylum Pseudomonadota; class Gammaproteobacteria; order UBA6429; family Thiohalophilaceae; genus JAHEIJ01. The sequence goes on along the minus strand of CBDUOW010000026.1, from coordinate 5,612 downwards.
CTCAATATACTCACGCTACCCAAAACAATCGATAATGACGTGGCCATGACAGATTATACTTTTGGATTCGATACCGCCATGAATATTGCGACCGAGGCCATTGATCGCTTACACAGTACCGCACACAGTCATCATCGCATTATCGTCGTTGAGATCATGGGGCATCGTGCCGGTTGGTTGACACTGGGTTCGGGCATTGCCGGGGGTGCTGACGTGATATTGATTCCGGAAATAGCTTATGACGTGAAATCAATGGCGGAAGCCATTCGAAATCGTGTACGTAAAGGCAAGGGCTTCAGCATCGTTGCCGTCGCGGAAGGCGCAGTATCACAAGCGCATGCTGCTGCCAGAGCGGAAGTGGAGAGCCTGCGCGAGAATGCAGCGGACAAAGCGGAAAAACAAAAAGCCAAGGCGGAACTGGCAGCACTGAAAGCACTGGAAGGCGAGCACACCATTCAGCTGGCTCATGAACTGGAAGAACTGACCGGGCTTGAGGCGCGAGTCAGCATACTGGGTCATTTACAGCGGGGCGGTACCCCTTCCGCGCGTGACCGGATATTGGCGACCCGGCTTGGCAGTGCCTGTGCCGATTACATTTCGCAAGATGTCCACGGCGTCATGGTGGCGTGTCTTGCCGGTAAGACTCAAGCGATTCCTCTTGAGCAGGTGGCCGGACAGCGAAAGACCGTGCCTCTGGATCATCCCTGGGTCATGGCCGCACGGCGGGTGGGAACCAACCTGGGGGACTAGTCGCCATGGTAGTGATTAGATAAATCAAAAGCTGATGGCGGCAGTATGAACCTTAATCCAGTGTCGGTAAGATGGCCTTGCCAAGCAGGTATTCTTCAGTACTGATCGTCTGCGATTGTGATTCAAGCATTTCCAGGTTTTCGCTGATTCCTACACCGTAGGGTTCGAAATCCTCGTCAGACTCAAGAAACAACTCGATAAAACCTGAATAGTTATAAGTAGTATCCATCATATTACCTTCCTTCAGTTGTAACGTTACTTAACTGGAGGCAACAATTGTGCCAGTCAGCGGAACTCAAAAAATAATTATCCAAGTTGTTGATTTGGTATTGTTTCTTATAAGATACACACGCCGCAGTGTCATTGTGGGTAAAATTTAATCTGCACCGAGTGTGACCATTAATGGCATGAACAGACTATTTTGGCGCAACGACGCGTGAGTGTGAGATTGATGTGATAACTTAAGTGTTTTTTCCAGATGAGAACTTATGTATGGAATATTTCGCCATCGCCAATGCCCATATGTCACCGACGGATTTACAGCGGTTCATCCGTATCCAGAACTTACCGGAGTGGTGTGCCTCGATAGAAAAAGTAATCATACAGTCCGCCGAGAAAGGCAGCTTGAGCTGGGCAGGGGACGAGTATGCAGTCCACCAGGAAGTGGTTCGTAATGGCATTCATTTCTCATTGCCCGGTAGTGATGATGTGATGCAGTGGAGTATTACCGCCGAGCCGGCTTCGCAAAATGGCAGGGTAACCATTCATTGTACGGTCAACCGTACCGAGCTGGATGCGGACTACAATGCATGTCTGCAACAGTTCGTGGAAGACTGGAAAACCGGCCTGGAAAACGGCTGGGCACGGATCAAGGCGGAGCTGGAAAACAAACCGAATGTGGAATGCGCGCCCTGGTATGGTTGAGAAAAAGCGCAGGAATAAATTGGTCAAGCAGGTGGATGTTCTCTAGTCAAGGGTAAAATAAAAAGTCGAACCTTTACCGAGGGTGGATTGTACCCAGATGCGGCCGTTATGTCGCTGAATAACCCGCTCGACAATCGCCAGCCCGACCCCGCTGCCGGGAAATTGGTCGTTGCGATGTAAGCGCTGGAAGGGCTGGAAGACCTTTTCGGCATAGACCGGATCGAATCCGACACCATTGTCACTCAGATAAAACACGGATCTATTCTCACCAACTATTTGTCCCAACCTGATTTGCGGGGCTTCCTGATCCCGGGTGAATTTCCAGGCGTTACTCAACAGGTTGTCAAGCAATACCCGGACCTGGGTATTATCGCCCTGTACATTAAGCCCATTTTCAATGTCGACATCCACGTTATGTTCAGGGTAGGCGGCCTTGAGTTCCTGGTTAATCTGGGTTGCAAGTGAGCTGATATCAACGCGGGTAAGTTTTAATTCGCTGCGGGTAATTTTCGCCAGGTTGAGGATGTCATCGATCAAATTATGCATGCGATCACTGGCGTTAATGATACGATTGAAATCATAGGCCTGTTCCTTGGTCAACACATCTTTCAGGTCTTCAAGTAAAATCTGGCTGAAGCTCATGATCGCCCGGACCGGGGTGCGCAGGTCATGGGCAAGCGAATGGTTATAGGATTGTAATTCCTGGTTAACGGTTTGCAGTTCCTGGGTGCGTTGGTCAACCTGCTCTTCCAGGTGATCCTGATATTGTTGAATCAATTGCAGCTGATGGTTATTACGTCTGATCACGGCAGCCGCAATAAAGATGCCGAGTATTACGGTAATAACACCAAAGCTAAAAGTCAGGTGAGTGACAAATACATAACTCCGCTGTGAATTAGCAAGTGCTTTCTTCGCCGTGGCTCGCTGAATGGCAAACAGTTTGTCCATCTGCATAAAGGCATCCAGTTGTGCCTTAAAAGCCTCCTGAAATAATTGATCGATGTTACTGTCATCACCACCCTCAATCATAAGTTCGATTATCTGTACCTGAAGCAAACCGCCAGTTGTAACCTTTTCACGTAATATGTCGTATTCGCGGCGCTCTGCTTCGGTAAAGCCGAGGGCGATAAGCTGGTCCCGGGCGATAAGAAATTTCTCGGCGGAGTCGTTATGCCGCTGCCAGTCTTCGTCCCGGTCAAACGGGTCAGAATGGATAATCATATCGCGCAGCGTTACCTGCCGTTCACGCATGGCATCGCGCATGAGTTGTAACGTCTCTGTCTTTCGGCTGTTGATATTTACTATCTGGTTTACTTGTTTGTTTATCTGCGAAAGTTGGTAAAGGGTAATGCTCGCAGCCAATATGACGAGCAACAAGATAATGGAAAAGCCAAACAGGAACAGTTTGTTATTACGGTATTGAACAGGTACTGTCGAATTCATTTAATGTGTCTATAATCATTAAGTTCTGTATGGTTTTACAAAGTCCCTTTTCATATCTTCCTGAGAATATGTCTATAAGCCATATCGGCATCAGCAAACGAAGCGAAAGAGATTTATGGCATTAAGAATGTAAACTTTTGTTTACGTATTAACCCACCGACAGAATCATCGGCTGGGGTCGAAGCAAAATCATTACTCGTTTTGAATGGATTTACCTGCCAGATAAGCAAGGAGTTTTATGCGGGATGAACTAGACTAGATGGTGTTTACCCCAGGCAATAATCACAAATGGTGAAAGGAGCACACCCTATGGCAACTAAACAGCAGTCAGGCATCGACGTTTTATCACCAATCCATCTCGGTCCCTACACTCTGCCTAATCGGGTAGTGATGGCGCCCATGACCCGCAATCGCGCCGGCCCGGGTAACGTACCCCAGGATCTCAACGCAGAATATTACCGCCAGCGCGCCTCGGCCGGCCTGATCATCACGGAAGCGACGCAAATCTCGCCGCAAGGAGTCGGATATCCGGCGACACCAGGAATTCACAGTGCTGAACAGGTGACCGGCTGGCAAAAAGTCACTGACGCGGTGCACAAGCAGGGCGGCCGGATATTCCTGCAACTGTGGCATGTGGGGCGAATTTCCCACCCCAGCCTGCAGCCGGATGGCGCGTTACCCGTGGCGCCCTCCGCGATTCAACCTGAGGGCGAGGCCATGACCTATGAAGGCCCTCAGCCCTTTGTGACCCCACGTGCGCTGGAAACCGAGGAGATCCCGGGCATTGTCCGCCAGTATAAAGTCGGCGCGGAAAATGCCCTGGCCGCGGGCTTTGATGGGGTGGAAATACACAGCGCCAATGGTTATTTGCTGGATCAATTCCTGCGAGACGGCAGCAATCAGCGCAATGACGGCTATGGCGGTTCGATAGAAAACCGGGCCCGCTTGTTGATGGAAGTGATCGAAGCCGTAACCGCAGTCTGGGGTGGAGGCCGGGTCGGGGTACGCATTTCGCCGCTGCAGCCGTTTAATGACATGCGGGATTCCAATCCCGAGGCCCTGTTCAGTTACGTAACAGAACGCATGAATGAATTTTACCTCGCCTATTTACATGTGACGGAAATGGGTAAGGAGTCGCCAGGGGCTGCGGGCCCGGCATTTGACTTACAGAAGCTACGCAGCATTTATCACGGCACTTATATGACCAATGCGGGTTACGATCTGGAAAGGGCGAATGCGGCACTTGCCGCCGGCCAGGCCGATCTGGTTGCATTTGGCGTGCCCTACATTGCCAACCCGGACTTGCCGGAGCGCATGGCAAAGAAGGCGCCTCTGAATACGCCAAATCCTGAAACCTTCTATGGTGGTGATGCCGTGGGCTATACCGACTATCCCGTCATGGAACAATAACAAGGAACGAAATTCAACTGACACATACTAATTAATAACATAAGAGGTTAATCAGACCTGAGCCGATATTAACCAGGGGTTCCAGCAGGATGCGGCCAGAGGCGTGCAGTATTACGAGCATCATCAGTAAAAAAAGGGGAAGCCGATGATCGACAAGATTCAAGACCCCCATCAGAAAGCCCTGAGTATTAATCTCGACCCGAGTATCTACGGCACTATTGCTGAAATCGGCGCCGGGCAGGAAACGGCCCGGTGGTTTTTTCGCTCCGGCGGTGCGGCCGGCACCATTGCCAAGACCATATCAGCTTATGACATGCAATACTCGGATGCCATTTATGGTTCGAGTCCCCGTTATGTCTGCCGTGAACGGCTGCATGCCATGCTGGATCATGAATACGAGTTGTTACTGCAACGTTTGTCGTCTTCCCGGGGGGAAGAAACGAAGTTTTTTGCCTTTGCCAATACGGTTGCGGCACGCAGCTATACCAACAATACCGATGGTCATGGCTGGTTAGGGATCCGCTTTCAATCAAAACCCAAAGAAGCTCCTTCGCAGATTGACGTGCACGTGAATCTGCATGGAAAAAATAATGTACAGGATCAGGAGACCCTGGGAATACTCGGCCTGAACCTGATATATGGTGCGATGAATTATCATGCAGACCCATTGGCAATGCTGCCAACCCTGACCGACAACCTTTTTCCTGAAATTATGGAAGTCGATATGCTCGACTGCAGTGGCCCCGCGTTTGAAAATGCCGACAACAGGCTGATCGCCCTGAAGCTGGTGGAGTATGGTCTCAGCAGCGCGGTAATGTTTACCTCGGATGGCCATGTGGCACAGGTTGCCGATAGCTTGTGGAAGAAATCCGTGCTGGTAGAGCGCAGCCGCTTTCGTCCGCCGACCAAGCTGACCATGAATCTGCTCGACTGTGCCTGTGCGGAATTCGTGAAAGATACCGGCCTCGATCCGCAGACAGTGATGGTGTTATCGGAAATGACACTGAAAAACCTGACAGGTGATGAAGGCTCAGAGATTGACATGCAGGACTTTCTTGCCAGGGCGGATATCCTCTGTGCCCTGG
>CBDUOW010000025.1:0-13634 GCA_965368945.1 uncultured Gammaproteobacteria bacterium | reverse complement strand
GGATGGGCATTGTATTCAGAAGGTTCGCCATGGGTTGCCCAGCGCGTATGGGCAATGCCGATAAACCCCGATGCAGGGTCATCCAGCAAGGCCTTTTCCAGATCTTTTATTTTGCCTGGCTTACGAACGCGCTTGAGGCATTTTTCGGAATCAAGTACCGCCACACCGGCAGAATCATAGCCCCGATATTCGAGTCGGTTCAGACCCTGAAGTAATACCGGTACAACATCTTTTGTCGCAACGGCGCCTACGATTCCACACATGATCGTTTATACTCTTCAGCTCTTTTTCTTTGGCCGTTTCCAGCCGCTGATGGTCTTCTGTTTGCTAATGGACATGGTTAATTCACCCTCGGGTGCAGGCTTGCGCAATACCGTTCCTGCCCCCAGGGTTGCCTCCTTACTCACCTTGACCGGTGCCACCAGTACGCTGTTTGAACCGACAGAAGCATTATCTTCAATGATAGTTCGATGCTTGTTGGCGCCATCATAATTGGCGGTTATCGTCCCGGCACCAATGTTAACACCTGCACCCATGGTGGTATCACCTATATAGCTCAGGTGGTTCACCTTGCTGCCTTTACCGATGTGACTGTTTTTGATTTCCACGAAATTACCGATATGCACATCGGCAGCCAGTCTCGCCCCGGGGCGAAGCCGTGCAAAGGGACCAACCATAGCCCCACTATCTATTACTGCTTCTTCAATCACGGACATTGCCTTGATCTCAACATTATCACCAATCTCACAATCGCGAATGACACACCCGGGACCGATGCTGACATTGCTGCCCAATGTAACCTTACCAATCAGGACGACGTTCACATCCAGGGTGACGTCCTGTCCGCTCGTGACTTCACCGCGAATATCCAGGCGTGCAGGATCACTGATCGTAACTCCGGCGACCATCAGTTGTTCGGCAAGTTGTCGTTGATAATAGCGTTCCAGTTCTGCGAGCTGGCTGCGACTGTTAACGCCAGCAACTTCCTCTTCAGCTTCCGGATGCATGGTCTTAACGACTATTCCGGCTTTAACTGCCATGGCGATGGTATCGGTCAGGTAATATTCTTTTTGCGCATTTTTATTTTCCAGCTGACTTAACCAGGCCCGCAGCTGCTTTGCACTGGTACACATGATGCCGGAATTGACTTCGGTAATACTCCGCTCATGCTCACTGGCATCCTTTTCCTCAACTATTCGCTCCACGGCACCATGTTGATCCCGCAGGATACGTCCATAGCCACCCGGATCCGCCACATGTACCGTTAACAGGCCAAATCCACTTTCTCCGATTCGTACCAGCTCAGCCATGGTTGAATCACGCAGCAAAGGCACATCGCCATACAGAACCAGTAAGGTGCTGTTGTCATCGATCTCTGGCATGGCCTGCTCAACGGCATGGCCCGTTCCCAGTTGTTCCGCCTGCTCGACCCAGATGACATCCTCATAACCCAGGGCTGCCGGCACCTGTTCACCGCCATGCCCATAAACAACAATGATTTTTGCCGGTTTGAGGCTGCGCGCCGTCTCGATCACATGGCCCAATAATGGCTTGCCCCCCAGTGGGTGCAGGACCTTGGGGTGCCGTGACTTCATGCGGGTCCCCTGACCGGCAGCGAGAATCACAATATTCAGCTTGGACATAGTGCGCTTCGTTCTTTGTTAAGCCTTAATGTAATACCGGCTTGCCTTGTTCCGCCACTTCACCGCTGCCCACTTCCGCTTCCGTGGCATCACGGATTTCCTTGACCCTGAGCTTGAAGGTCACGGTTTTGCCCGCGAAGGGGTGATTGCCATCCAGCATAATCTTGCCGTCTTCCATACTTACCACTGTCATGGTGATGGATTCACCCTCATCATTCTCAAACGACGCTTCGGCCCCGATATGCCGGTATTCCGGCGGCACATTGTCTATAACATCACTGAAAGTCAGGCTCGGATCCCGCTCGCCAAACCCTTCGGCCGGACTCAACGAAACTTCAATTTCATCCCCTTCCTTGGCACCTTCCAGGGCTTCCGCCACCTTGGGGTACATACTGCTGTTATTGCCGTGGACATAGCTGATGGGTAAATCGTATTGCTCCAGCACAGCGCCACTCTCATCCACGATGACATAGGTGAGAGCGACTACTTTGTTGTTCTCTACCTTCTGTTCGCTCATCTCACTTCCTTTCCCCAAAATAACAAAGGGGCAGTATAACACTGCCCCTTCGTCTAGCCTCGTCTTTGCCCCTCAGGGCCGATAATTCAGCGGCTGGTCTTTTTCATCCGTTGAATGGCCTGCAACTGTGCGACGGCTTCGGCCAGCATGGCCTGTGCCTCGGCCAGTTCCATTTTGCTGTCACGGTCCTTGATCGACTGTTCAGCCGCCTTTTTCGCCTCCAGTACTGCCGCTTCATCCAGGTCATGCGCCCGCACACAGGTGTCCGACAACACGGTCACACAGTGCGGCTGTACTTCCAGCATGCCGCCGGAAACATAAAAGGACTCTTCTTCACCGCCTTGCTTGGTGACACGTACTTCACCCGGCTTCAGCGGGGTCAGCATCTGGGTATGACGGGGATAAATCCCGACCTCACCCATGATTGCGGGCGCCACCACCATCTCGACGGTACCCGAGAAGATTTCGGCTTCAGCGCTGACGATGTCTATATGCATGGTCATGGCCATGATATTACTCCTTCCCCTTGAAAATTACAGGGATTTCGCTTTCTCAACGACTTCGTCGATTGAACCCACCATGTAGAAAGCCTGTTCCGGAATGCTGTCATATTCGCCGTCGACGATGCCCTTGAAGCCGGCAATCGTGTCCTTGAGGGAAACATACTTACCCGGTGAACCGGTGAAGACTTCCGCCACGAAGAACGGCTGGGACAGGAAGCGCTGGATCTTACGCGCTCGGGACACAGTCAACTTGTCCTCTTCAGACAATTCGTCCATCCCCAGAATAGCGATAATGTCCTTCAGTTCCTTGTAACGCTGCAGGGTACCCTGTACGTCACGGGCCACGTTATAGTGGTCTTCACCAATCACCAACGGATCGAGCTGACGGGAAGTCGAGTCCAGCGGATCTACTGCCGGGTAAATACCCAGTTCGGCGATCTGCCGGGACAGTACCAGGGTCGCATCCAGATGCGAGAACGTGGTCGCCGGTGAGGGGTCGGTCAAGTCATCCGCCGGGACATACACGGCCTGGAACGAGGTAATCGATCCCGTCTTGGTCGAGGTAATACGTTCCTGCAGGATACCCATTTCTGCCGCCAGAGTCGGCTGGTAACCTACTGCTGACGGCATACGCCCCAGCAGTGCGGAGACTTCGGTCCCTGCCAGGGTGTAACGGTAGATATTATCGATGAACATCAGCACGTCACGACCTTCATCGCGGAAATGTTCCGCCATGGTCAGACCGGTCAGGGCAACCCGCAACCGGTTACCGGGCGGCTCATTCATCTGCCCGTACACCAGGGACACTTTGTCGATAACGCCACCTTCAGTCATTTCATGATAAAAGTCGTTACCTTCACGAGTACGTTCACCCACACCGGCAAATACCGAATAACCGGAGTGCGCCACCGCGATGTTACGAATCAGCTCCATCAGGGTTACGGTCTTGCCGACACCCGCACCCCCGAACAGACCAATCTTGCCACCCTTGGCGATGGGCATGACCAGGTCAATAACCTTAATACCGGTTTCCAGGATCTCGACAGAAGCTGCCTGATCCGCATAGGCCGGTGGTTTACGGTGAATGGGCAAGGTGACTTCCGCACCAATTGGACCCTGTTCGTCCACCGGATTACCCAGCACGTCCATGATACGACCCAGGGTTTTTTCACCCACCGGGACTGAAATCGGTGCGCCGCTATTGGTGACCGTGCTTTCCCGCTTGATGCCGTCAGTCGAACCCATGGCGATGCTGCGAACCACACCGTCACCCAGCTGCTGTTGCACTTCCAGGGTGAGGCCGGCTTCTTCCACACTCAGGGCGTCATAGATCTTCGGCATGGCATCACGTGGAAATTCCACGTCGACAACCGCACCGATGATTTGTACAATTTTTCCAGAACTCATTCTTGGTTCCTCTTGATTTTCAAAGCTAAATTCTTTGCGCTAGACCAGGGCCACTACACCGCAGCCGCACCGGCCACGATTTCGGACAGCTCTTGCGTAATCGATGCCTGCCGCGCCTTGTTGTACGCCAGTTGCAATTCATCAATCAGATCACCGGCGTTGTCAGTAGCCGACTTCATCGCAACCATGCGCGCGGCCATTTCGCAGGCAATATTTTCAACCACACCCTGGTAGACTAGTGACTCAACAAACCGCATCAACAAACCATCGAGCACAGATTTCGCATCGGGTTCATAGACGTAGTCCCAGTGATGCTTGAGTTCCTCTTCCTCTTCGTCAGTCGCGATAGGAATCAACTGTTCAAAGGACGGCTGCTGGGTCATGGTGTTAACAAACCGGTTGAACACCACGAAGGTTTGATCAATCTCGCCGCTGTCAAAGGCGTTCAGCATGCATTTGACGGTGCCGATAATGTCGGCGATCTCGGGCGTATCTCCCAGGTGCGATACCTGGGCTTTCAAGCTGCCAAGGCGGCTGAAAAAGTTGGCCGCCTTCTGACCAATGGTACAGATATCAATCTCCACCCCCTGGTCTTGCAACACCGTCATACGTTTCAGAACTTCCCGAAACAGATTGTTGTTCAGGCCGCCACACAAACCACGATCCGAGGAAACAAGAATAAACCCGACCCGTTTCACTTCCCGTTTCAGCAGGTATGGATGGTGATACTCAGGATTCGCCTGGGCGAGATGGTGGATCACTGCAAGCATCTTTTCCGAGTACGGGCGAGATGAAGCCATGCGATCCTGGGCTTTGCGCATCTTGCTCGCGGCGACCATTTCCATAGCGCTGGTGATCTTGCGAGTATTACCAATACTCTTGATCTGCGCACGAATTTCTTTACCGCTTGCCATGTGGAGCTACCCCGCTTACCAGGTGCTGGTGGCCTTGAACTTCTCAATCGCTGCAGTCATGGCTGCTTCGATCTCGTCGTTGTAGTCACCGGTCTCGTTAATCTTGGCGATCAATTCAGCTTCGTTCGACTTCAGATAAGCCTGCATCGCCGCTTCGAAGTCCACGACTTTGTTCACCTCAACGTCATCCAGGAAGCCCTTGCTGGCCGCCAACAATGATAAGGCTTGTTCGGCCACACTCATCGGGCTGTACTGCTTCTGTTTCATCAACTCGGTTACACGCTGACCACGTTCAATCTGCTTACGGGTAGATTCATCCAGGTCAGAGGCAAACTGGGCAAAGGCGGCGAGTTCTCGATACTGCGCCAGGTCGAGACGAACACCACCACCCAGCTTCTTGATGATCTTGGTCTGGGCTGCACCACCTACACGGGATACGGAAAGCCCGGCGTTAATTGCCGGACGAATCCCGGCGTTAAACAGGTCGGACTCCAGGAAGATCTGCCCGTCGGTAATAGAAATCACGTTGGTCGGTACGAAGGCCGATACGTCACCCGCCTGGGTTTCGATGATCGGCAGCGCCGTCAGGGAACCGGTCTTGCCTTTCACTGCACCATTGGTTTCACGCTCTACATACTCTTCGTTAACACGCGCGGACCGTTCCAACAGACGAGAGTGCAGGTAGAAAACGTCACCCGGATACGCTTCACGACCCGGTGGCCGACGCAACAACAGTGACACCTGGCGATAGGCCCAGGCTTGTTTGGTTAAATCGTCGTAAATAATCAGGGCATCTTCACCAAGATCACGGAAGTATTCGCCCATGGTGCAGCCGGAGTACGGTGCGATAAATTGCATCGCGGCCGACTCCGCGGCGGAAGCGGCAACCACAATAGTGTGTTCCATGGCGCCATGTTCTTCCAGCTTGCGGACCACGTTGGCAACACTCGAGGCCTTCTGGCCGATGGCAACATAGATACACTTAATGCCGGTACCCTTCTGGTTGATAATGGCGTCGACTGCCACGGCGGTTTTACCGGTTTGGCGGTCACCAATAATCAGTTCGCGCTGGCCGCGACCGATCGGCACCATGGAGTCAATGGACTTGAGGCCAACTTGCACCGGCTGATCCACCGACTTACGCCAGTATACCCCCGGCGCGACTTTTTCAATCGGCGAAGAAACCTTGGCTTCAATCGGACCTTTACCGTCGATGGGGTTACCCAAGGCATCAACAACACGTCCCAGCAGGGCTTCGCCGGTCGGCACTTCCAGAATACGACCGGTGCATTTGACCTTGTCGCCTTCCGTGATGTGTTCGTAATCACCCAGAATTACCGCACCGACGGAATCACGCTCCAGGTTAAGCGCCAAACCGAAAGTGTTTCCGGGGAACTCAATCATTTCACCCGCCATTACGTCATCCAGACCGTGAATGCGCACAACGCCATCAGCCAGACTGACCACGGTGCCTTCGTTGCGGGCTTCGGAAACGGTTTCGAAACCTTCGATCCGTTTCTTAATCAGTTCGCTGATTTCAGATGGATTCAATTGCATGGTAGATATCCTTTTATCACTCTGCCACTAGTGCATCAGTGTATTTGCCAGCTGTTCAAGCTGACTGGTTACAGAAGCATCAATCACCAGATCACCGGCACGCACAATGGCGCCACCGATAATCGTTTCATCGGTCTTTGTTACCAACGTTACTTCACGGCCCAGACGTTTTTTCAGCGCGCTAACAAGTTGTGCCTGTTGCGCCTCAGACAAAGGACTGGCAGAGGTGACTTCCGCTACGACAGTCATTTCGGCATCCGCTCGCCTCTCTTCGTATAGCTCAGCAATTTCCGAAATGACATCAAGGCGCTTGTTATCCGTCAGAACACGCACAAAGTTTTGTCCGTACTGGTCAAGCCCATCACCACAAATACCCATAATCAACTCAACCAGCTTGTCGTTATCGATATTCGGGTTTTCAATCAGATCTTGCATGGCATCATCGGATGCAACCGCGGCAACTAGCTGCAGCATGTCAGACCATTTCTTCAGGTTGCCCTGTGACTCGGCCATGGAAAATGCGGCCTGCGCATAAGGACGGGCAATGGTAGTTTTCTCTGCCATTTCATCCGCCTCTTATAATTGAGCAACCAGATCTTGCAACAATTGTTCGTTGGCCTTGGGGTCGATCTCTTTCTTCAGCACCTTGCCGGCACCGGCAACGGCAAGAGAAACAACCTGGCCACGCAATTGTTCGCGCGCACGGTTCACTTCCTGCTCAATTTCAGCGTTGGCAGCGGCAACAATACGCTCAGCTTCAGCCCGCGCATTGTCTTTGGATTCTTCAGCAATCTCATTGGCACGCTTTTGCGCCTGATTGATGATTTCCTGTGCCTGTTGCTTGGCTTCGTGCAAACTTTCCGTTGCACGCTTTTCAGCCAACTTCTGCTCGAGTGCGCCGCGCTCGGCGGCAGCCAGACCATCGGCAATCTTTGTCTTACGCTGTTCCAGGGCATTCATAATCGGCGGCCACACAAACTTCATGCAGAACCATACAAACACCGCAAACGTAATCGATTGACCTATAAGGGTTAAGTTAATATTCATTCCAGAACCTATTTAAAAAGTTGCTCAGGTGAATACTCTACTTTGGCATGATGCTTACGCAGCTTTTGCAAAGAGAATGAACAGGGAGACACCCACTGCGATCATCGGGACCGCGTCGAGCAGACCCACCACGATGAAGAACTGGGTACGCAACATCGGGATCAGTTCAGGCTGACGCGCTGAACCTTCCAGGAAACGGCCACCAAGGAGACCAATGCCCACGGCCGCGCCCAGGGCACCCAGACCCATCATCAGAGAGCCTGCGATGTATAACAATGCATTTTCCATTTTTATCTCCTGTTTCTAATATAGTAAGGTAGAAAATGATTAATAAATTAACTTCAGTGTTCCTGGTGCGCCATATCCAGATACACGATGGTCAGGGTCATGAAGATGAACGCCTGCAACGTAATGATCAAAATATGGAAAATGGCCCAGCCAAGTTGCAACAGACCACCGAAAATTCCCATGCCAATGCCGCCACTGTACATTAATGCAATCAGAATAAAGATCATTTCACCCGCATACATGTTGCCGAACAGTCGCAACGCGAGTGAAATCGGTTTGGCAATCAGGGAAACAAATTCGAGTATAAAGTTGACGGGGATAAAGATCGCTTGTACCAGCGGATTTTTGGCCTCGAAGGGATGCAGGGTTAACTCGCCGACAAACCCGCCAATGCCCTTAATCTTCAAGCTGTAGAAGATCATCAGGAAGAATACGGCAATGGCCATGCCGAAGGTTGCATTCGGATCCGTGGTGGATACCACTTTGAAATAGACATGGTGCGGATCAGCGCCCATCGCACCACCAACCTTTTGGGCCAGCCAGGGCAACCAGTCGACCGGTACCAGATCCATCAGGTTCATGAGGAAGATCCACACAAAAATGGTCAATGCCATCGGTGCGACCACATAGTTTTTGGCAGTGAAGGACCCGCGCACGCTGCTGTCGATGAACTCCGCTACCCATTCGACGAAGTTCTGCCAGCCTTTCGGTGTCTCCGCGGTCGCGGTCTTGGCAGCTTTGTGGAAAGCCCAAAGGAATAGCACGCCCAGCGCGATGGACCAGAACATGGTGTCGACATTGATGGCCCAGAAGCCCATTTCCTTGGCTTCTTCTGCCGTGCTGGCGAAACTCCAGCCGTTTTCAGGATGATTACCGTAAGTCCAGTTTTGAAGGTGGTGCTTGATGTAGCCGGTTGAAGTTAGTTCTTCAGATGCCATTTTTATTAAACCCAAAAATTTTTAGAAAATTCTGTGTTCACTTAATGTGCCCGTAAGGGCCTGGCAAAAAAAATGCCGGTCTGTGCCACGATAAAGCCAATGAGAACAGCCAGCGCCGGCAGTTTTAACACGCCCATCCCCAGGGCGAGTAGCGCGATTACCAGCACAAAGCGCATCAACGCGCTCTTGTAAAACCCGGCCATGCCAAGTGTTGTGCTGTGGGCCGCCTCGTCGGTAGCAATTCGTATTCGCCAGGCTCCGACGAGGGTGCCGGCGATACTTGCTGCGCCGCCAAAAAGCAGCGCCAAACTGAATTCGATCCCCTGCATCAGATACGCAATGATTGCGGCTGAAAGAACCAGAACTCCCTGTATCAGCAGCAGCCTGAGCATTGTGCGTCGAAATGCGATGTCATATACATTTGGCCGGGTATAGACCATCTTGAACCGCCTTCCGTGAACCAAGCACAGGTACCGGGGCGGGAAGTATAGCGAGACACTCAAACAGGGTCAATGGAGTGCAAATAACAACTTTTTTGGGCTTTTTGCGGCTGTATTACCGCAAAGTCAAGGTATTTCAATATATTAGCACTATTTAATATGGTCCAGAATCCCATCCAGCTCATCCAGACTATTATAAAAAATTATCATTTTTCCCTTTCCCTTGGGGGTATGCTGGATCTGGACCTTGGCCGCCAGCTTTTCAGACAAATCGTCCTGAAAACGGCGAGTATCCGGATCGACCTCATGACTCGCTTTTTTGGGTGTTGGCGGTTGCTGCAAACGCCTCACCAGGTGTTCGGTTTCCCGCACGGAAAGGCCTCGTGCGGAGACCTGTTCGGCCGCCTGTACCTGCGCGGAACCCAGCAAGGCCAACAGGGCCCGGGCATGGCCCATCTCGAGCTGACGCGCTTCCAGCATCTGCATTACTTTGGGCTCCAGCGTAAGCAGGCGCAGTAAGTTGGATACCGCGGCACGTGAACGGCCAATCGCTTCGGCTGTTTGCTGGTGAGTCAGGCCAAATTCTTCGATCAAGCGTTGCAGCGCAGCCGCTTCTTCAATGGGATTGAGTTCCTCACGCTGAATATTCTCAATCAGTCCCATGGCCATCGCGGCCTGGTCCGGTACGTCTCTCACTACCGCGGGTATTTCGTGCAGACCCGCCAGTTGTGCGGCACGCCAGCGCCGTTCACCGGCGATCAATTCATACTTGGTATTATCTTCAGGCAGGCGCCGAACCACGACCGGTTGCACAACTCCCTGGGCGCGGATGGAATCTGCCAACTCCTGCAGCGCTTCCTGGGCAATCTCATGCCGAGGTTGGAAACGTCCTTTCTGGATTACATCGACTGGCAGTGCGCGTAGGTCTCCCTCGGTGCGGGTTTCACCGCGGGTCGATGTCGCTGACGCACTTGCAGCCGAACTGATCCCGAGGAGTTCGTCAAGCCCGCGCCCCAGGCCCCGTTTTTTTGCTGCCATTTACTTCCCCTGGAACTGCATCAGGCCGAGATACCGGCCAGCTTGAAATGTTGATCGTCTTTGCGAAGGATTTCCCCGGCCAGTGCCAGATAGGCCAGGGCACCGCGGGACTTTTTGTCATAATTAATCACCGGCAGCCCGTGACTCGGGGCTTCGGCCAGCCGCACATTGCGAGGAATCACCGTGCGATAAACCTGCTCGGGAAAATGCACAATGAGCTGACCGGAAACATCATTTGCCAGGTTATTGCGCGGATCATACATGGTGCGCAACAAACCCTCCAGTTTGAGCTCGGGATTCACCGTGCTGCGAATCCGTTCCACCGTGTTGATGAGCGCCGACAAACCTTCCAGTGCAAAGTATTCGCATTGCATGGGAATCATCACCGACTGTGCCGCCACCAGGGCATTCACAGTCAGCATGTTAAGCGCGGGGGGGCAATCAATCAGGATGTAATCATATTCACCCTTGACCCGCTCAAGCACCTGGCGCAGACGTACCTGCTTATCGGCCATCCCCATCAGGGCGACCTCGGCGGCCGTCAGTTCGCCGTTGGCGGGCAAAACATCATAGCCCACTTCCTTCACAGACTGTTTTACCTGCTCGAAGCTTGCCTCACCTAACAACAACTCACAGGTGGTAGCTTCCAGTTCATTCTTATTGATACAGCTACCCATGGTGGCATTACCCTGGGGATCGATATCCACCAACAAAACCTTCCGTTGGGTAGCTGCGAACGAAGCCGCCAGATTAATGCAGGTCGTGGTTTTACCCACCCCGCCTTTCTGGTTTGCAATCGCAATAATTCTACCCATGGTTTGTTACCCCTGATCGGTCTGCTCTGGTTTTACGGTTCCAGCCGTACGATTAATAAATGCCGTTCGGCATCCAGTTTTGGCACATTTAATTGGTGGCTTGCCTCAATACGGTAACCCGTGGGCATCGCCTCCACCTCGGCGACAGGATAGACACCTTTCATGATCAGGTACTGCCCCCCGTCGGCCAATAAATGCTTTGTCTGGCTGACGAGTTCTTCAATGCTGGCGTAGGCCCGCGCAGTAATGGTATCGAAGCGGCCCGCCGGCTGAAAGGCTTCCACTCGCGACTGTATCACATCTACATTCGCCAGCCCTAGCTCGGCCACGGCCTGCGTCACAAAGCGAATTTTCTTGCCATTGCTGTCGAGCAGGGTGAAATGGTGGTCCGGGTAGGCCAGGGCGAGGGGGATCCCCGGCAAACCGGCACCCGTGCCAACATCCAGAATGCTGGGTCCCTGCAAATAGGGCCCAATCACCAGGCTGTCGAGCAAATGGCGGGTCACCATCTGCTCGGGCTGGCGCACGGCTGTCAGGTTGTAGGCCCGATTCCACTTGACCAACAAGTGAATAAAATCGATAAGCCGGCTCTGGACATTGGCATCCAGCTCAAGCGGCAGGGCGTTCAGCCCATTCGCCAGTTTATCCAGCAAGGAATCGTGCATCGCGGGTTGTACAGTTCCGCTACTTGGCGCCGATGGCAATATCCGACATCTTGTTGAGGGCACCGCTCATTTTCTTGACGACTTCAGCCCGATCCGTGATGCCATGCCGGGCGGCAATATACTTCGGATCGTTATACCCCAGCCAGACTGTGCCTTTTTCGTCCTCCCAGGCCAGGGCTTTCATCGGAAGATCAATGCCGGCAGTTTGTTCACTGGTGAACATATTGCTGCCCAGCTTGGGGTTACCAAAAATCAGTAATTCAGTCGGGCGTAATGGGATACCTACGGCTTTTGCCTTGCTGTCATGACTCCAGCGCAATGCCACGGTAATGCCTTTTTTCTGCAGGGCATTTTCCAGCCGGGTAATGGTTTCGCTGACACTGTAGTTACTTTTCTTCACTATCAGCCCATCAACTTCAGCCGCTTGAATGGCTGAGCTGGTAATGATCAGGGTGAATAAAACAAAGAATAACCGCTTCATATTGCTTCCTCCATGCTTGTTGTTATTAAACCTGTGAGCGTTTTTTCTGCCTGCTTATTGACGCTCTCAGGCCCGTTTTTGTTCCTTGTTTCGCTGTTTCTTTTTCAGATACACCAGCAACAGGGAAATGGCTGCCGGGGTAACGCCGGGGATACGTGACGCCAGGCCAATGGTTTCCGGTCGGATCCGCAGCAGTTTTTCCTGTACTTCCGCCGATAGGCCATTCACACCATGGTAATCGAAATCCGTGGGGATAACCGAGTCTTCGTGGCGGCGCTGACGAAAAATTTCTTCCTGCTGGCGCTGAATGTAGCCCGAGTATTTGGCCTGGATTTCCACCTGCTCCGCGACCTTTTCGTCGCTAACGGTTTCGTCAACCCCGGGAAGGCTCATTAAGCCCTGGTAAGTCACATCCGGGCGACGCAATAAATCCAGTAGTGTGCTTTCGCGGTTCAAGGGTTGTCCCAGCACCCGTTCCGCTTCATTCGCCGGAAGCACTTCCGGACGGACCCAGGTATCGCGTAAACGCTGCGATTCTGCTTCGATTGCGCTGCGTTTTGTATCGAAAATGCGCCATCTTTCATCATCTACCAGGCCCAGTTTGCGCCCCGTTTCAGTCAGGCGCAGATCCGCATTATCTTCACGTAACATCAAACGGTATTCCGCCCGGCTGGTAAACATACGGTAAGGCTCCTGGGTGCCGCAGGTGATCAGGTCATCTATCAGCACACCCACATAAGCTTCATCCCGACGCGGCGTCCAGGGTTCCTTCTCCTGCACCTGCAGAGCCGCGTTCATCCCGGCGATCAAGCCCTGGGCCGCCGCTTCCTCGTAGCCGGTGGTGCCGTTGATCTGGCCAGCAAAAAACAGGCCTGCCAGGTGTTTGGTTTCCAGTGACGGCTTCAGGTCCCGGGGATCGAAAAAGTCGTATTCGATCGCATAGCCGGGGCGAGTGATATGCGCATTCTCAAACCCCTTGATAGAGCGCACAAAGTCGAGCTGCACATCAAACGGCAGACTGGTGGATATGCCGTTGGGATAGACTTCCCGGGTCGTCAGGCCTTCGGGTTCGACAAAGATCTGGTGCGAGCCGCGCTCGGCGAAACGCATCACCTTGTCCTCAATCGAGGGGCAATAGCGCGGGCCCACGCCTTCGATCACCCCGCTGTACATGGGGGAACGATCCAGGCCATCCCGGATAATGTCGTGGGTCTGTTCCGAGGTATGGGTAATATGGCAGGCAATCTGTTGCGGATGATCAGCGGCTGTTCCCAGATAGGAAAACACTGGCACCGGATCATCGCCAGGCTGGGCTTCGAGCATGGTGTAGTCTATCGACTTGCCGTCGATGCGGGGCGGCGTCCCCGTCTTGAGCCGATCC
>CBDUOW010000024.1:0-13653 GCA_965368945.1 uncultured Gammaproteobacteria bacterium | reverse complement strand
GCAACTGCTCACACAACAAGCAGATATCCAGAGACAGATCAATCAAACTGAAGAATACTGGCTGAACAAGAGTGAAGAATTGCAAGGCTTGGAATAAACTTTATATACATACCAACTGGGGAGGGATGTTGGTTTGTCCCCGTCAAAAATCAACAGGTGCATCATGGCTATTCATTCTCGCATTTGGATTGCGTTCCTGGCCTTCCTTTTCATGGCGCTGCCGGTCGCTGCCGATACGCTCCGCGCTACTATTGTCACCGACATTGTGGAGAAGGACAAAAAGGACAAGGATACCGAGATCATCACAATTGATGGCGACAAGAAAGTACGCATGGAGTTACTGGGCACAGAGAAAAAGCCCTCCGACAAAACACCATATCTTTTAACAATCGACGGCGGGAACACCTGGGTAATAGGCAACAAGGCAGAGGCATTTTGCGCCCAGATGGATACCGGCGAGTTTTTCCGTTATCTAGGCAGCCTCGCTCTAAAATTTGAGGGCATTGCTAACCTGGACATCACGGATCCACAGGTCAAAAAAGTCCATGAAAAGAAAGGCCCGAAAATCCTCGACTACCCAACCACCCATGTGCGACTTGTTTCCACTGCTTCCGGCAAAGCTGCCGTGATGTTGACGAAATATGACTATAAGGTGCATATCACCGATGACATCTGGTACACCACCAAGCTGGAAATGCACCCCGTCAGGAAACGCTGGCTCGAGGCCCTGTCCCAATCAGGCTACCCGCAACTCGATGTTCTGATTGACCAGTGGGCCGCACATTTACCCGGCGCGATTCTGAAGCAAGAGTCGGTAATAAAAGTAACGAATGTGATTAAAAATGAGGACGATATTTACAGCGAGAAGACGCGGGTAGTTACCATTGAGAAACTCAAACCCGCAGATATTCCCAAACATACCTTCCAGATGCCCAAATGCAAAACAATCAGTAAAAAGGAAATGCGAGATACGGCAAAGGACCTGTTCGAAAAAGGCAAAATCCTCTAATCATAAGTAGTCTGTAATTAATACTTACGTCTGTGCTGACATCAATGTCCGCTTGTCCTACTCAGCCGCTCAAAATATAACCATACAAATTAGTTGGGTTTTGTGGTAAAAATTACTTTAACTTTCTTAAGCTGTTGTTTTATAGACATTATAATTAAAGTATTTCGCCCAGTGTCCGATATGCTTTTGGCAACTATTATTACTGAATACACGACTGGGAATTGAACGAAGGCCTGTATGGAAACGAAATATAAAAATTTTGATTACAAGGAAAGCTTCCAGCGAATTGATGACATCCTGGACGGATCGGATAAATCATTTGATCAGTTAAAGGCCATACCTTCACGCAATAATCTCACCTATTCAAATGGCTTTTATGTAACATCTTCAGCCATATTTGTGACATTACGTGACTCGGCTGCTCTCTCATCAAGATTCTCTCTGTCGGTCCTTGCCAAGATCTATCGCTGCTTTATTTCAGAGACAGTTGCCATACTCAACAGTAATGATAAATGTGTCGATATCAGAATAACCGGTGACTGCGTAAGTGGAATTTACAACACCCCACATAAGACAGATATTGATACCATGTTCAGCGATGCAGCCCGGATTAACTCGCTCATTAAAACTCTAAGCTTCAAGCTCGAAGAAAGAGGCATGAAAAAAGTTACTATTGGCGTTGGTATGGATTACGGTCGTTCCCTGATGGTTAAGGTGGGGTTTTCAGGAAGCGGTATTAATGATGTTTTATGGATAGGTGGCGTGGTTAACCGTGCTTCTCAACTATGTCGTTATGCCAATAAGCATAAAGGTATTGAGTCAACATTTGTTTCATACAAAACTTTTATAAACTTGAGTGACTACAATAAAAGGTTACTTAAAAAACATTCCGTCCATAATTGCTACTTTGGCGATGTCATTAACGTGACCATGGACGAATGGAATGAAAGACAAAGTGCAAAAAACAAAGCAACTCGCAATTCCAAAGTTACCAGGCTCAAAAAACCTCGCTGATGGTTAACTCCCTATCCAACAGTCTGGTTCTTTAACATTGTGAAAATCCTTATAATTCTAAATCTTAGGAACAATATTATCATTTCAGAGCTTGTTACAATCCCGAAGCAACTAATTAATCTCAATAAATACAATCACTTATTGCAGAATCATGTGAACAGGAAACAGCGCGGACTACAGATAACGGGTAATTAAAAATGCTTCACTCGCCCCAATCATCTAGACAATGAGTCAATATTTATCATACTATTAAATAAAGTATGGGTTAAAGTAATAACAATGCCACTGATAACAGACGATGATTTTATTGATGACTCAGCCTATGAGATTGATCCGAATTCCATGGATCGACTTTTATCGTTTTGTCACAAGCGTAAAATCTCCAAAAATACCATCATCTGCCGGGAAGGGGTTCACTGTGACGAGCTCTATTACATCCTCAAGGGCAGCGTCACAGTAACAATCGCGGATGACGAGAATCGGGATGTGATTCTTGCCTATCTCAAGCCTGGGGACTTTATCGGTGAACTGGGACTATTTTACAGCACCACTTCCTCTAGCGCACAGGTTCGGGCAAAGACCAATTGTGAAATCGCTGCAATTGGTCATACCACCTTATTCAGGCTATTTGAAAAGGAATTAAAAGAACAACGTGCTGACATCCTGCAGGCCGTTGGAATGCAACTCTCCAAGCGTTTGTTGCAAACCAATCGACGCGTAACTCGCCTCGCCTATATGGATGTTGCCGGGCGTATAGCCAGGACGATTCTGGATATGTGCAATGAGCCCGGAGCGCTATCACACCCCGATGGCACCCAGATCCACATATCACGCAAGGATATCGGCAGGATTGCCGGTTGCACGCGTGAAACCGTAGGGCGTGTCCTCAAGCAAATGGCTGATGACGGCATGCTCCAGGTCAATGGTATGGATATAGTCGTCTATCACAGTCGCTAAGAGCGTCACTCAGGACTTAATATTAAGCGCCCTTACGTCATCCCATTCATAATCCTCACCCGCTTCAATACCCTTTAAGCGGATTGATTTCAATAACGCCTTCCCTTTTGGATCCCTGTCCATTTCAAGCATGACACGCTGTACATCCTCAACTACGTTTTGTGGTACCCGAGGGTGGGCAGCAAATGCATGGGGCGTATATCCATCAGAGGTCCATAGAATACGTAAATTATTACGATATTCAGGCGAAGTATTTCTATAGGTCCGCATAACGCCACCGCCAACAGGATAACGGCCTTTAGAGACATTGCGATACACAGAGTCATGGGACGCAACATATTTTGAATCAAATCCAATATCAGCGCGGCTCATAATGGCCCTGGGAACAAGATTCGCTGCAAAGGCATTGGACGGAAATGCCATTTCTGCATTATTCAGATCCTCAATAGATTTATAGGGACTATCTTTTTGTACCACAAGAATGCCTTTTAATCTTTTCTTCTTTGCCTTTGCAAATGCATTATATCCAGCCTGCCGTTGATATTGAACATAATGGTATGGATTCATATAAGCAAAATCATACTTCCCGGTCAAGAGACGTTTTTCAAATGTGGGAATATTACGTGCCGTGGCAAATTGAAATTTATAATTGGTTTTTTCTTCGAGATATTGAAGAATTGGTGTCCACAACTTAGATAACTTACTTCCATTCTGCTGCGGGACAATACCGAACCTATATGTCTCCTCAGCATTTACTGCAAATGTCATACAAATAATTATGCCTGCAACGGCACCACGCTTGATTAGGTATTTAGTTAGCTTCATTCTCATTCTCCACGCATCTAAACTGATTACATGCATTACTAGGCTGTACGCCTGGGTGTCTGATATAAATTATGAATATGTTCCATCAATGTATCTTCAGAGAAGGGCTTGGTTAAATAGACATTCACCCCGGCTGAAGTTGCCATTGACTGATGTTTTTCTGTTGCTCGTGAAGTAATCATAATAATCGGTATTTCTCGTGTCTTTTCATCTGCCCGCACATGTGCAGTCAATTCAACACCATTCATACGAGGCATCTCTAGATCAACCAGCATAATATCCGGAGTTCTTGTTTCGAGGAGTTCAATTGCCTCGATCCCGTCTTTTGCAGTCAGTACTTCATAGCCCAGATCCTTGACATACTCAGCAAGTGAGCGACGCGCACTAAGTGAATCATCTACAATCATGGCGCATGGAGCATCGGTTTGAACATTCGTCTGTTCAAGTTGTTCAATCCATGGATTTAGAGTATCACTCATAGAACCGCGCAATAGACTTGGTAAGTCAATTACAGGGGCGACACTACCATCACCCAAAATAGTTGCACCTTCCACACCCATAATTTCTGGCACATAGTCTCCGAGTTTTTTTACGACAAGATCTTTAGAAGCAAGCACTTTATCAACTGATATTCCGCTCATGTTGCCGGTTTCATCTCGAACCAGCAGCACTGTGCGCTCAGAATTTTCCCTATTGAACGGAAGATGTATTAATGCTTCGAGGTCAACCACATCATATACCTGGTCATCTATATGGATTTGTGATAAATCATTATTTTGCAGAAAATCGCCATCACCCGGCGTTATAATTTGTTCAATACCGCGACTTGACACTGCCAGACTCTGGTTATAGGCAGAAATCAACAGTGCATGCACGGATATCAACGTCAGGGGAAGTTGTAGTTCTACTGTCGTACCAATTTCATGTGCCGATTTGATGTTCAGAGTACCTTTCATCACGGATATCTGGTTATGTACGGCATCCATACCGATACCACGCCCTGAAATCTGTGTTGTCTGCTCTTTGGTAGTAAATCCCGGAAGCCAAACCAGACGAATTAGCTCATCGTCCGTCGGGCTATCTTCTTTACTGATAATACCCTTAAGTATTGCGGTTGCCTTGATAGCTTCAAAATCCAGGCCAACACCATCGTCAGTACACTCCACATTAATGTGGTCGCCTTGCCTGCTGAATTTCAGCAATATATTACCTTTTGGGTCTTTACCCTTCTCAGCTCGTGTTTCAGGGCTTTCAATACCATGGTCTATAGCATTGCGGATGATGTGCATTAACGGATCAACAAGGTCATCCAGTACATCACTATCTATCATGGTATCAGCGCCGGCAACTTCGAGCACTGCCTGTTTACCGGTAAAGCGACATGTTTGCCTGATAGTACGATGCAGGCGCGGCACAATATTCTGCACAGGAACCATGCGTGTACGCATAACAGCTTCCTGGGTTTCTTTTTGCAATCGACTTTGACTTAGTAGTAATCCATCAATTGTATTCAAACCATCTTCTATACCATGCGTTAATTCACGAGCATCCGTTGCCGCTTCCACGAGACGATTGGTTACCGTATGCAATTCGTTGTACTGATCCAGTTCAAGCGAATCAAATACATCATCAAATGTACCGTTTGTTTCCCTGGCGACCAACCCCTTGATATCCGTGATCTGCTCCAGTTCAAAGCATAATTGCTGAAACAATTTATTTTGCTCTTGTTCCAGGTGCGCCTGTTCACTCAACTGATGCATCTGCTCCTGCAATTGACCACTTAAAATAATTGATTCACCCACCAGGCGAAGTAGTTCATCCATGAGCACAGCCGGCACACGCAACATTGTTTGCATGTTGCTTTCGTCTGCCTTGAATTCCTCTTCCCTTGATCCCTGCGCAACATGTTCAACCACAGAACGGGTTACTACAGTGGCATCGTCAATCTCGTCTATACCATGGCTATCAATCCTGTTTGCCCAGTCAAGAATTTCTTGCAGAACATTCAGCGCCTGATCCGGAATTGGCCCAATACCAAGCAACGACTCACTCATTGCCTCAAGAACATCAGCTGCATTCATTAACACATCTGACAGGGCTGCCCCTGGTAAACGGGAATGTTTTACAAATACCGTCAATATGTCTTCAATATGATGTGTAAGGGTAGCAATACCTGTAACACCCACAGTATTTGCAGAGCCTTTCAAGGTATGGGCAATACGTTGCGCAATCTCAACCTCTTGCATGGTTGCATTACCCGCAACGAAACGCGTAATAATTGCAGTAAATTCGGCCGTTTGCCCTGGTAATTCATGCAACAAGGTATCCAACAGCTGCTGATTTACATCTTCCGGCAGTTCTAGACTAGCATCCTCTAAATGCGCCTCTGTTGCCCTTTGTTCTATCTCTTCTTCTTCCGCAAGAACAGGGTTACTTAACTCACCAACAATTTCATCAAAGTTGGCATCTATCTCAACGGGTAGATTTACCTGCAATAACGCCATAGCAAGCGCACTACAACTTTCCAGGCGTTTCACATCCTGAAGGTAAGTCGTAACGTAATACGGCCAGTTTGATAAAAATGACTTTTGCTCATCTGTTGGTAACCTTCCTTCTGAATACCAAGTTTCAATATTGTCATTAATATTGCCTAAAATGCGAGTCAACCCGACAAGTCCAATCGACTCTGACGCCATCATCAAACGTTCAATCAGTGACTTATGGGAATTTACTGCTTCCGCTTTTGTCTCATTACTGCTTTGTGCACTGACAATCTGTGTTATGGCTTGCTTCAGACCGGGAATATTCATCTCGATCTCTTTACGTACAATATCAATCAGCTCGTTGCCGGCCTCTTGTACTGGTGCAGCAGTTACATTTTCAGATTCAATAGATATTTCATTCGCTAGTTTTTCACTTGCTTCGGCTAGCACGTCATCTTCATCATCACTATCGATGGTGAAAACGCTGCTTTCATCTTTCGGTCCATGTAGAAATTCAGACTCTTCCGAAAAATCATCTATTTCTGCTGATTCCAGCTCATGTTTCAGAGCGATTCCTTCTTCCGCCAGCATTTCAGAAAGTGTCGAAGTCTCTTCCTCAAGCAATTCCGGAGTCCAGGGTATTGACTTTACGTAGGTCACAAGGTTATCAACGCTATCCTTGTCATCCGGCATGGTTAGATAGGCAATTACTAAGCTTGGCCATTCTTCCAAAACGGTCTGGATTGTCGTTGACATTGGTATATCTGAATTTGCCAGTTGTCGTAATCCAAACTGGAAATACTGACATGCATCCATGAGCCCCATGAAACCCATTGTTGCAACGGTGACACCTATTAATTCCATCCTGTCGGCGCAGAGATCAAGAGAATCCGCATATTCCGCGGAAACTTGCCCCTCTGTATTAGCACTAAGATCTACCAGCAGGTCAGCCATGGTCTCAAGGACCTCTTGCTGCAATGCCTCAAGACTCATATTGTCATAGGGAATAGTGATGTAATCGCCTGAAGACAAATCATATTTATCCTCTTGACTTTCTAGATATTCATCAAGATTCAAACTAGCTGAACTTGCTGAAGAAATATCGCCATCTACTTTCAGCAAGGATTCAGGCTTTATCTCATTCCGCAGGAATGCTTTATCTTCAGTTGTAAGCGTTTGCGGCCAGACTGGATCCTCAAAGAAATCAACAATAACTTCGTACAAGTCATCATCCACCGGAACTGTCAGCAGACCCATCGCCTGCGTTGGCCATTCCTCCATTCGATCGCGTATGTGGTCTGTCAACTCCGTCTGTGATTCACGCAGGTTGTTAAGTATTTGTCTGTAAATAACACAAACATCTTGCAATGCCACGAGATCTTCTCTACCTGCACACAAGCCGATGCGTGACACGCGCTTGATATATCGATCAAGCGCATGAGTTTCCTTTAACTCTTCATCGGAAGGACTTGAGCTTAGTGCCTCATATAAATCTGAAACGAGCTCGGTAATTTCCGATTCAATTTTGGAAATATTCTCAGCTGTGGTAGACATATGCGTTATGAAGCCAGTTTTTGTCCTACATTACCCATTTTAACAACTGGTTCCTCTTGCTCGCCATCTTCCTTGTTGCTAGGAACAATCGTTGTATCGGATATAGGTAACTTAAATACCTGCACGGCTTTCAACAGACCTTTTGCAAACTCTACTAATCGTGCTGTTTGCACATTCTGCTCTTGTAGCTGTTTACTGGTTTTCTGCGTGCTTTCCTTGATTTGATCTGCTCTACCTTTTAACACATTGGTGATACGCGCCTGGTCTACAGAACTTCTGGCGATTTCTCTCACAGATTCAACAAGTTCTTCTGTAGTATCCTTGGTTTTTTCCATCTGAACCCCGGCTTCCTCCGCCAATTTGGTACCTTCTACAACCTGCGAGATCACCTTGTTCATTGTGCCGACTGTATCAGCTGTTTCCACCTGGATATTTGACACGAGAGTTGCAATCTGTGATGTCGCATCACGTGCATTTTCAGCAAGTCGCTGTACTTCATCTGCCACCACCGCAAAGCCACGCCCAGCTTCACCAGCTGATGCAGCATGCATACTGGCATTCAATGCAAGGATATGGGTACGCTCTGAAATGCTGTTAATCAGGTTAACGGCTCGACTAATTTCCTGCGATCTCTCGCCGAGACGTTTAATCCGTTTTTCAGTTTCATGAACATTGTCACGAATATTATTAATACCACTTACTGTACTTGTAACTGTCGTTAGTGCTGTATGTGTCGTATTAATTGCATTCTCCGCTACAGTATTACATGTGCGGGCCAGTTCTGAAATGGTGTTCATGGCGTTAGCCGCACTTGCAAGCGCCTGTGCCGTCTCCTCCACTTCCAGACGTTCTTCATTGGCCACTGCAATCACGATATCCGACTGTGATTTCACTACGGATGAGGCTTGTGCCACTTCTTCAGAAATTCTTCTAACACCCTGAAGTACTCTGGAAGTTTCGCTAGTTAACTGATTCAAAGCGTCAGCCACCGGCCCGGTGACATCCTCAGTCACAGGCACCTTCACTGTTAAATCACGACGGCTTAATTTTGACACTGCCTGCAGCAGAGTAATAACGGATTGGTTCAATAACTCATTTTCTTTCTCTGCTTGCACCAGTGTTGATACTTTATCTTGCAGCAAGCCATCGAAAGCCTGACCCAGTTCACTCAACTCGTCACGGCCTCGAATATCCGTTCTTGCGTAGTAGTCCCCCTCAGACACCTTACCCACAGTGTCGGAAATCCGCTTAATCGGCTTGGTAATTGACCTGCGTATCAAGTAACCCAATAAACTAGCCAGTAATAAGCCTGCCACGATGATCGCAATACTGCCATACAAAAACAATTTATTCGTTTCAATTGTTTGTTGAAACTCTGCTTCAGATAAAAGCTGATTCTCGTTAACACGTTCATTAAGTTCAAGCAGAAATGGGTTAACAAGAGTGGGGATTTTGAATTCAATATAGTTGTTTAATGCGGTAAGATCTCTTCTTTGAAAGATTACATCGAGGTCGTTGATTGCAAGAAGGACATTCTGATAGTCATTCTCCAGAGATGCTTCAATTTCCTGGACCTCCAGCGCACCCTTGTCTTCTTTGTACTCTTCCCAGTTATTAATAAACAGGTTCTTTGCCGCAAGGAGATTACTCTCGCCCTCACTCCAATCTGTTTTTCCGATCAACACGCGGTTGATCATTTCCAGGAGGTCGCTTCGCACTGCCTCGTTAATCTGGTTCAATGTTACCTGTTCGATAACATTTTTATTTAATGATTCCGTAGTTTGTGCCGCAAAATTCGCACCAATAATTGATGTGAGGCCGATAACAACCAGGACTATCGTCTGGACTGCTATCAGCATCAACAAGCGAGAACCAATTTTAAGTTTACTTAACATGCCGTATCCCTCTTGAACGTATGCTGTAAAAATTAACTACTAATACCGAACTATGATAATTTCATAGTCATGTCATTATTATTGGTTATCAATATCGGTGTTTTTTGCTGCAAGTTTTTGAAAAAGGTTAAAAACCTCAAATTCATACCAGTTATAACCATCAGAATACAGGCCGGCCTTGACATATCCCTCTAACTTTTCCGGAACTGCGCTCAATCCAGTTACTATTTCGTTCTCATTGATAGCTTCAGGCAGACCATCGATTAATATGCCAATGGCAGCTTCGTTCGTGCCGATAACCAGTATATTAGATTTTTGCAGGCGACTTACTTCATCACCTATGTAACTCGCAATATCAACGACTGGTATGACATTACCATGCATATTGATCAGGCCAACAACCCATCTTGGTGCATTCGGCAAATGATATATTTTACTACTGTTTAATAGTTCACTTACCGTTCCCTCTGGCACCATAAATCTCATACTACCAGTTCTGTATCCGTACCTGATTTTAGGGCCGCCAACCCCTGGCTCCTGATACAAAACATCATCAGGATTCAGCATGCTTTCAGCTGGATCGAAAGCTCTTGCCTCATTTTCTGGCGGTATATTGTTATTTGTTACCAAGTACATTTTCTCTTAAATCATCTCGCTGTTAAATTTCAGTTAAATGCTTTTATTTGTTCAATGATTTTTTCTGCAGTGTATGGTTTCGTCACATAGCCCTTACCACCCTGCATTTGCGCCCACAACTTATCAGCCTTTTGCGTTTTGCTGCTCACAAAAACGATTGGGATATCTCTCGTAGCACTGTCATTGCTCAAGCGTCTGGTTGCCTCATAGCCATCCATATCAGGCATGATAATATCCATAAAGATAATATCCGGAGTTTCCTTTTTGGCGATTTCTACTGCTTCCTGACCATTAGAAGCACTCAACACAATACAACCTGTATTTGCTACTATATCTTTGATATTTGACAATTCAGCTGGAGAATCATCAACCACAAGAACCTTGTTTATAGCCATTTTCCTCTACTCCCTTTTCCATTTAGGATTGAATTGCTTGTATCATCTCTAATATCCAAACATTCTCAGGCTTCAACTGCCGAAGCAGGCTCTACCAGAGAAAGATAATTTCTTACAGTTGACTGAAATGTCATCCTGCCTACAGGTTTAACCATATACGCATTACAACCCGCTAAAGCGCCTTTTACCTTGTCTGCCTGCTTTGCTTTGCCAGTCAGCATAATTACATTGGTATCCTTGCTGGTCTCCTTGATATGCCTGCAGATCGTAAATCCATCTTTATCAGGCAACACTACATCTAGAAATGCCACGTCATAGTCTTCTGTATCCAGCAGGTCCATTGCTTCTTTAGCTGTCGCAGCATAATCAACACTTACATTGAATAATTCGAGTTCAATTTCAAGTTGCTTACGCACGGAAGGACTATCGTCAACTACTATTGCTCGTGGTGGTTCACCCTCCTGTTTCGCAAGTTTAATAGCCTCAATTCCTGACTCCCAGCCTGATTGCTCATTATCCAGCGCAGATATTTCACTCCGCGCCAATGTAATAGGCGTGACTTGAGCCGGTTGAAAATCCTTCAGATACTCATTATCCAGGTTTGCAGGATTTGACAATGTTTCATCATGGACAATCGCAAGCTCAGAGGCTTCTTCTTCAGTTAATTCAAGACTTACGGTATCTACATCATACTCATCTTCGATCTTGTCATCATCCGTAAATTCGAAGTCTGAATAGACACTTTGCGGCGATACTGCCTCGCTTTCCTCAACCTTAAGTGAGTATGCATCTACAAAATCATCCAGGGTTGTTAGAACCCGGGTTGCAATAAGCGGCCTGGCTAAATTAACGGCAGCTGACGCTTGATTAACTAACTCAATTTGATACACGGGAGCGCCCTTGTCTTCAGCACGGCGGCTTGTCATGATGTTCCGAATCAAAATATCCGCATCACAAACGGCGTTTTCTGTACAAATCAGGTAATGCTTGGAACGTCCACTGGTACGCGCTGAAACTGAGCAAATCAGTTTGAATATTATTCGCTCATTGTCGGGCACACCTTCCAGAGCTATAAAATATTTTTTTACTTCATCCATATATCCGTACCTAATATATGTCTAAGTTCCCATAAAAGCTGACAATTTTCCATGCCAGGTCGAGTAATACCTTGTTATGAGTATCGGTAGCCCTAACTACTGCTGGAGGTAGCCCGAGTCAAAACGTGAGGTTGCTCACATAAACCTACTAATATAAGTATAAGAACGAAGATTTAGTGCCTTTATCAAGCTGGTGGAAATGTTCATCCCAGCTAGACCACACAATCCTCAGATAATATATTTACCCAATAGAATCAAATATTTATATTAATCAGGGCTATGACTTCAAACCGATTCCACAAAAGAAAACTATTCGTTCACTTTACCGGCTTGTATGTACTACAAAATTCTTATTTTAACAATTTTGCAGAGTTAAACACTCGGGTACTCAGACTGGCACCCAAATCTGGTGAGCGTATTACATACCGCCCGACCACCTATCGAAGGTCAGACCGTTAAGTAAATTGTGAATCAAGCGACCTTGGTTGTCGACTGGATGCCCTCACTGAACGCGACTATGTTTTGAATCACTGCGTCCTGTTTTTTACGCCGCTTGATATCCTCAGGGTCAGTGACTTTGACAATGGCCTGTTTATAATGCTCGCTATCAGCTTTAAATTTCTTGATAGTTTTTTTAGAAAACCTGACTTCATAGCCTCTGTTTATTTGAAGCCGCTCATAGCCCAACTTGTCCATGGTGTTACCGACAATTGACTCAATAATCTTTATATCTTCTTCGCTCATTTCATCCAGAAATTTATTGGAATTTTTCTTCATAATCGGCTGGGTTACATTTGCCCACAATTTACTGGAATTTGCCGCGTTTGACGCTTCCTTTGACTTGTGAAATCCCAGCATACTTTCCTGGTACTCAATACCTAAAAATTCACACAAGTCACTAATAACTTCCTCAGGCTTGCTGGTTATATCTTCGTAACTGATACCAAAAAATTGATCCTTTGGTAACTTTTCACCTTGTTCCAGGCAGAGCGTCTGCAATTCGTTCCAATGTCCGGCAATAAAATATGGGTGCTTTTCACCCACCACGGCCTTCATAAAGGACAGCGTGACATCTCTCGGATCACGGTATAAATAAACGAATTTCGCATTATCAAAATAGGCATCCAACTGATCAGCCCAGCGGATATTTTGTAAACTTTTGCATATCCAGGTAGTTGCACCCTGCGATTCTGCGTAGGCATCCATAACTGCGCCAAAAATAGCAACCAGGGAGTTTTCACGGCAGCGCTGGAAAATATCCTCCCGATCCAGTACGACGTTTTCCCACTGTACCGGATTCGCTTCGACCAATTGACAAACATGCTCAATAAGTTCTTTAAAAACAGCTTCGTCAGACAAATCCTTATCGCCCACTACAGGCATCAGGCGCTGCAATATATGCGGGGGATGTGGGGCAGCGATATCTTTAGACTCATTTAATATTAGTCTTAGTAAGTTCGAACCAGAACGCTGCTCACCCACCATAAACACTGCTTTCATAATAAAACTCCCTCTTTCATTCATTTCAATACAATAAATAACCAAGCAGCCCTGCACTTGGTATTATCCAGACAACATCAAGCTTGAATTTCATTAATGCAATCATCGATGCAACAAATATTGCCAGAGTTGGCAATATAGTCTTAATTTCAAATGGCCATGCCGGTATGGCGGTATTCAAAATCACAAAGGCGGCTACCAATATCAGGCCGATCACCCCACAGTGCACCCCGTGAATAGCAGCCTGAGTCACCGAAGATTGTTTTATAAAATCCAGCACCTTGGTTG
>CBDUOW010000023.1:0-13705 GCA_965368945.1 uncultured Gammaproteobacteria bacterium | reverse complement strand
ACAGTCTTTATTGCGCCGTGATCGTCAAACAGGTGGATGAAAAAACCCGCGGCAAGGTTGGTATTAATGAGCTGTTACGCGACATTTAATGGCCATCCTGTACGGCATTGCCAACTGTGATACCGTGCGGAAGGCACGCAAATGGTTAGCCTCCCACGATATCGACTACCGGTTTCATGATTTCCGCAAGGATGGTCTCACCGCCAGGCAACTCAAGCACTGGGCGACGGTGGTCGGTTGGGAAACCTTGTTGAATCGCCGCGGCCAGACCTGGCGTAAACTGCCGGATAAGGCAAAAGCCGATTTAAACGCAGCCAGCGCACTCAAGTTAATGCAGACCGAGCCAACCCTGATAAAACGGCCGGTGTTGGAAGTACAATCACGGGTCCATGTCGGTTTCAAGGACACCGACTATCAAGACCTGTTTGGTTAAAACGTAAACTATGTCTGACACGCTCAATCTCGCCAAGGAGTTAATCTCCCGCCAATCGGTCACACCCGAAGATGCCGGGTGCCAATCGATCCTGGCCAGGCGCCTGGAGGCGCTCGGGTTTTCTATCGATCAGCTGCGCTTCGGTGAGGTGGATAATCTCTGGGCCCGGCGCGGCAGCGAGGGCCCGCTATTTGTTTTCGCCGGCCACACGGATGTGGTTCCGACGGGACCGGAAAGCGAATGGCGCCATCCACCTTTTTCACCCACCGAAGAAAATGGCCTGTTGTATGGTCGTGGTGCCGCTGACATGAAAGGCTCATTGGCCGCCATGATCACGGCTACCGAACGCTTTATCGCGCAGCACCCTGATCATCAGGGCTCGATTGGCTACTTGATCACCAGTGATGAGGAAGGCCCGGCCATTGAGGGTACGGTAAAGGTGGTCGAATGGTTACAGGCCCGCAACGAAACTATCGACTGGTGCCTGGTGGGTGAACCCACCAGCTCGGATAAAGTCGCTGACGTCATCAAGAACGGACGGCGGGGTTCCCTCGGGGCGACGTTAACTATCAGAGGGACACAGGGTCACGTGGCCTACCCCCATCTGGCAAAAAATCCCGTGCATCTGGTTGCCCCCGTATTGGCGGAGCTGGTAGCCATGAAGTGGGACAATGGCAATGAATCATTTCCGCCGACAACGTTTCAGATCAGCAACATTCAGGCGGGTACCGGCGCGACCAATGTCATTCCCGGCGACTTGACGGTGATATTCAATTTCCGCTTCTCCACCGAAGTCACCGATGCCGAGCTTCGAACCCAGGTTGATACTGTGTTGCAAAAGCATCAACTGGATTACCGCATCGACTGGCAACTCTCCGGCCAACCGTTTTTAACCCCCGCGGGAGAACTTGTCGCCGCGATTCAAGCCGCGATCAAAAATATCTGCGGTTATGAAACGGAACTCTCCACCAGCGGCGGCACTTCGGATGGCCGTTTTATTGCCCCGAGCGGGGCCCAGGTTGTGGAACTGGGGCCGTTGAATGCGACCATCCATAAGGTGGATGAACATGTAGCAATTACTGAGCTGGACACCTTGTCAGAGATTTACCAGCAAATCCTCAATAATCTTTTGACCTGATCAGAGCGGGTCAGGGTATGAATCCCTGCTCGATAGCCCGAATCACATCCAGTTCCAGTTCGGTGACGACTTTCTTTGCCGGACTGTCTACGGCCACGTGACTGGGGCGCATAAACAATATCGAGGTGACCCCTTTTTTGTGAGTGAGGGTGACATGCAAGGGACACAAGGCCAGCATCTCGGGATCCATATTACTCACTTCATTCGCATACCAGGCATTGCAGAATACCAGGCTGCGAATAGCGTCCAAATCATTCTTGTTATAATTTTTGCCCCAACGTTGGGCGAAATTTGACAGGTTTTTGCCAATATTGGGTTCAAACACCACGAAATAGCCATTGTTCTCAAGTGCGGTAAAGACCTTTTTGTAGGTGGCGGAAAAATCCCCTTTTACCTTTTTGACATAGACACTCGGCTCAACGGCTGGCGGAGGTATTGCCGCCTCTGTCGCAGCCGGTGCCACATCTTCAGCCCACGCAACAGGAGTTGTCAGCAGAAAAAGCACAAGGATGGATCTGAGGTTGAACATACAATCACCTGGGATAAAAAATGAACATGCTTAATGGAAGGAAATGGTAGTCGAAAACAGCATCAAAATCACCTAACCCGGTACCACCCTGGCAACCAACACTTATGATGCAGATTTACGCTGCGTCACCTGATTCCGAAGGTAAATCGGCTCAAGTTGATCCGCACTGACGACCTCATTGCGCTCATAGGCATTGACGGCCAGCCCGGCTAATACCGCCGCATGAGGAAAATCATACGTACTGTCCGCCAGGACCTGGCAACCCGGCCGGGACTGCAGCTGATCATGGTACTGCCGGCTGCCACTGCCGACACAATAACATACCGGCCCATTACCCATCGATACCTGCTCCACGGGAGCGACCCGCTCTTCACCCGCTATGACCATTGCCTGTCCCTGAAATTCATAGCGCGCCCAATATACCTCCTGCATCCGGGCATCAATCAATGCCAGGACGTTTTCATGGCGCAGTTTCAGCCACACGGCCTGTGCCAGCGTCGTCAGGCTGGAGACAGGGACCACCGGTAAATCCACTGAATATGCCAGGCCCTGCACGACGCCCGTGCCAATGCGCACTCCGGTAAACGATCCCGGCCCACGATCCACCGCCAGGGCATCCAGTTGGGATAGACTCAAGCCGCTATCCGCGAGCAGTTGCTGCACCATGGGTAATATCAACCTGGTATGTTGCCGCGGTGCAATTTCAAACCGCTCATGGATTTCACCATCCAGCCATAGCGCCGCCGAACAGGCTTCCGTCACCGTATCTATCGCTAACAATTTCAAGCCATCGTACTCCGGCTACTACTCTTAGCCGCACCGGCTTGCAGCGCAAAGAATTCCTCGACCTGCTCTGGATCCCGCGTCCGGCTCATCGGTGGCAGGCTGTCGAGAAACAATCGGCCATAGGGTTTATTCAATATCCGGGGATCACAAATCATGAGCACACCACGATCATGTACATCCCGGATAAGCCGTCCCGCGCCTTGTTTGAGCGCAATCACCGCGTCCGGCAACTGGTATTCCATAAACGCATTAATACCCAGTTTGCGCATGGCGTCGATGCGGGCTTTTAATACCGGATCCCCGGGTGAAGCAAAGGGTAATTTATCAATGATCACACATGAAAGTGCTTCGCCCCGCACATCCACGCCTTCCCAGAAACTACTGGTGCCCAATAGCACGGCATGGGGGGTATTCCGAAAACGATGCAATAAAATATCACGGGGTGCGTCCCCCTGCACAAACAGCGGGTAGTCCGCCTGTTCATTCAATAATCTGGCCGCTTCAGACAAGGCACGGTAACTGGTAAACAACAGAAACGCGCGGCCCTGACTGGCGGCCAGTACCGGTAACGCCGCCTTGATGACCGCCTGGGTATATGCAGGCGCGCTGGGTTCCGGCAACCCTTTGGGCACATAAAACAGGGCCTGTTCGGCATAGTCAAACGGACTTTCCCATTGCGCACTGATCACCTCCTGCAAGCCCAGGCGATCGGTAAAATGGCTAAAGCTTTTGCCCACGGCCAGGGTGGCCGAGGTGAATATCCAGGCCGCTGACACTTCCAGCATCTGCTTTTGAAAATAGTCGGCAATACTTAAAGGGGTAAGATGCAGAGAGAAGGATCGTTTATGGGTTTCAAACCAATGAATATGGTCCTCCGGACTCTCGCCGGTGAGGGCAACAAACGCGGCGAGCAGATCGGCACAGCGGCGTTCACAGCTTTCCAGGCCCTTGCTGCGTTCAGCCAGGGGATGGAGTAAACGTTGGATCGCTTCCAACTGTTCCTCAATTGCCGTCACCAACGCCTGAATATCCGACTGGTGACTGACTTCCGACCAGGCGGCCCGACGCTGTGCCTGGCCAAAGGCTAACCGCAGGTCACTCACCTGCTTTTGTAACTGTTCGGTGGCGCGGATGATTTCGTCACCTTCGTTAATGTCTCGTCGAAACTCGGTGTCGACATCACGGGCCAGTTCCACCAGTTGGTTACCGCTGATCGACTGACCAAAAAAGTTGGATGCCACATCGGCAAGCTGATGGGCTTCATCAATGATAAAGGCATCGGCGGCTGGTAAGAGCTCGCCAAAACCTTCTTCCTTCAAGGCCATATCGGATAACAACAGATGATGATTTACCACCACGATATCAGCGGCCTGGGCGGCCCGGCGGGCATTAATCAAATGACAGTCATCAAAGGAAGGACACTCCTGTCCCAGGCAATTCTCGCTGTTGGAGGTTACCTGCGCCCACACCATATCGCTCTCACTGATGTCGCTACACTCGGCGATGTCGCCGTTGTGAGTCCGCCTGGCCCAGCTTTGTATCCGCAGAACCTTGTCAGCCTGCTCGTGTGAGGTGTAACGCCCCGCTTCCGCCAGTGCCAGGCGATGCACACACAGATAATTGCCTCGTCCTTTTAACAACGCCACACTAACCGGCACGGCGAGTGCGTCACGCACCACCGGCACGTCCCGCTTGAATAACTGGTCCTGCAGGTTTTTAGTGCCGGTGGAAATAATCACCTTTTGCCCCGATAGCATGGCTGGCACCAGGTACGCAAAGGTCTTGCCGGTTCCCGTACCGGCTTCCGCCACCAGAACTGATTTGTGTGTCAGTGCGTCAGTCACGGCTTCAGCCAGTTCCTGTTGCACGCGACGAGGGGCAAATCCCTCCACCTGCTGTGCAAGCTGTCCGTTGCTACCGAGTATGTCCGTGGCTGAAAGCAAGTGAAAAAACGATGTGGTGGTTGGTTGAGTAATTGATTCGGTTGAACAGTATACTGCACCAGGTATTTATCTGCTGTTATTCAAGCAGTTGCTCCGCGCGACGCTGCGCCGCCTCGGCCCCTGGCTTGTCCCCTTTCTGATAGCGGGCCTGGGCAATAATACGCCAGTTATTGGCCTGCAATTGCGGATCGCCCTGATCCAGGCTATTGGACTTGGCGGCAAGACCTGCAGCCTGACTGAGTTGCCCCTGATGCAGGCGCAATTTGGCCATATAGTGCCATAGCACCGCATTCTGCGGTTCAATTCGTAACGCCCGTTCCAGTTGCGCTTCCGCGACGCTTAAACGCCCCTCGTTGGCCGCTTGCCGGGCTTTCGCCAGCAGGGCCAGGGCCGCTTTACTCGTCTGGGGTGCAGGGCGAATTTGCGGCTGGTCCGCCGCCACAGGCTCCACCTCAAAGCCTTGCTGGCCTTCGGGCTGCGGCGGTGAAACGCTACAACCTGCTAATAGCAACAGGGTTATCCCAACGAGTTTTCTATGCATCATGCGGGTTCATGTCATCGATTAAACAAGTTTTTGAACCAACCCCCGGAGTCAGTTTGCGACTGGCGACAGGCTGTATGTTCTTGCGGGGCCGTGCCTTCGATAAATGCCAGATTGATTGCCCCCTCGCAATTGGCTTCGCTTAACAAGCCACTGGACTGATCAATCCAGTAGTATGCCACTTTATCGGTGACCGGCGCTGCTAATGGGCGAGTCGGTATATTGTTCATGATATCAGCCCAGACCGTGAGGGCCCCACTACTGCCAGTCAAACCGGTGGGTTCATTATCATCCCGCCCAAGCCAGACCACAGCCAGATGCTCGCCACTGAAACCGGCGAACCAGCTATCCCGTAGATCATTCGTGGTTCCGGTTTTGCCCGCGACAGTCAATCCCACTGGCAGGTGATTTTGCAGACTACGTGCTGTGCCGGTCTTTGTCACTTCATGTAAGGCGCTCACTAATACCGCCACATGGGTTGGATCAACAGTTTGCTCCACTTCAAGTGGAAAGCGACGCAGGTGTTCACCATCGACGGTCATGACTTCACGGATGACCCGTAAGGGCGTATGAAATCCACCCGATGCCAGGGTCTGATACAAACCGGTCACTTCATAGGGCGTAAACCCGACGGCGCCGAGTAACATGGAAGGATACGCCGGGATCTCCCGTTCGGCGCCCAGTCGCTGCAAGGTATTCGCGATACGCTCAAACCCAAGGTCCATCCCCAGGCGAACGGTTGCCTGGTTATAGGAATGGACCAGCGCAGAATACAACGGCACCGTGCCATGGGACTTGCCATCATAATTTTTCGGAGACCAGATGGTGTCATCAGGTCCTTTCATACGAATTGGCGAGTCATTCAGGCTGGTCGCCAGCGTGTACTTGTCTGACTGTTCCAGGGCCGTCAGATACACCGCGGGCTTGATCAGAGAACCGATCTGACGCTGGGCATCCAGGGCTCGATTAAAACCGGCGTAGCGGGGCTCACGATCGCCAACCACCGCCAGGACTTCCCCGCTGGTGGTATCCGTCACCACGACCGCGCCTTGTAACTGGCCTTGCAGGCTTCGCTGCATATCCAGTAACTGGGTACGGCGACGCAAGGCCTGTTCGGACGCCTGCTGCACTCGCGGATCGAAGGTGGTGAATATACGCAGCCCTTCAGAGGTTAAATCTTCCTTACGATAATCCCGTTGTAACTGGCGACGAACCAGTTCCATAAACGCAGGATAACGCGTGTCCCCGGCTCGACCCCTGGCAATA
Organism: uncultured Gammaproteobacteria bacterium; assembly: GCA_965368945.1. Classification (GTDB taxonomy): domain Bacteria; phylum Pseudomonadota; class Gammaproteobacteria; order UBA6429; family Thiohalophilaceae; genus JAHEIJ01. The sequence continues at coordinate 7,069 of CBDUOW010000023.1, read as the reverse complement.
CCCAGACCGGATGTTTTTGCCTGGTTTGCCTCGGCCCTGGTAATAACAGCCTGCTCCGCCATTATGTCGAGGATCAGATTGCGACGTTTACGCAGCCGTTCCGGATGCCGCACGGGATCGTAATAGGACGGTCCTCTCACCAGGGCAATGAGCGTTGCGACTTGCGGCAAGGTCAACTTCTGTAACGGACGGTCAAAATAATAGTGACTGGCGAGGCCAAAGCCGTGAATCGCGCGACTCTTTTCCTGGCCGAGATAGATTTCATTCAGATAGGCTTGAAGAATTTCGTCCTTGTCGTAATGCCATTCCAGTAACACCGCCATCATGGCTTCATTGCCCTTGCGCCACAGACTGCGTTTATTACTTAAAAAGAAATTTTTCACCAGTTGCTGGGTCATGGTGCTGCCACCCTGCACCGTGGCCCCGGCTTTCAGGTTAGCCAGCATGGCCCGCCCAATCGCTCGCGGCGCGACCCCATGATGTTGATAAAAATCACGGTCCTCGACCGCCACCAGGCCCTTGGGTAACAAGGGCGGCACGTCTTCCAATTTGACCAGAACACGGTCTTCACGATGGGAAGGATAAATCCCCCCCACCCTGGGTGGCTCCAGTCTGACGATATCCAGTTCTGAAGCGTCGTTGACATCCTTCACGGCCTGTACCATACCGTCGCTGAATTGCACATCCATGAGTTGGGCCGACGCATCACCATCCCAGAAATGAAATGCGCGGCGGTATAACCGGAAATCGCCGCCACTCTGTGAAAAGGTCCCGGGTTCGCTGACCCGATATGCATAACGGTATCCAAGCTGCTCCAGTTCCTCACGAAATGCCTGTGGTGACATTGTCGCACCCGCATACAATTCCAGCGGGCGTCCAAAAACCTGGGCCGGCAAGGCCCAACGTTTGCCCTCGAACTGGACACGGATAACAATATCAAGATAGATCACCCACGCCACGCTCAGCACCAGACCACCGAGCAGGATCGTGCGCCAGGTTACAAAGCGTCGCCAGCCAGTGAGCGGTTTACGCCTGGCCGGACGTTTTTTCCTGGGGGGAGCCGCTTTTCGCCGACTTTTATGGCTGGCTATGGGTTTGCGACGACGGGAAGACTTTTTCGGCATGAATGAATATCAACTAATCAATTGACCTCATTCTACCCTAATCGTCCAATATTTATGCGAAGCCGCCTTGAAAAATTATCGAACTGTGAATTCGGGCTGAAGTTACCCGGAGCTGATTCTGCCGCCAGCTTAACGATTAAACAGGGACTGCATATTGACGTCGGTTTTCTCTTCTTCCGTAAATTCCAGCAGGGAAAAGTCCTTGAAGTTAAGAATGCGGGCGACGATCACATCCGGAAACTGCTCGATGCGGACATTATTGAGATTCACGGCCTCGTTATAAACTTCACGCCGGTCCGCGATGCCGTTTTCCAGTTGAGTAATACGTCTCTGCAACTGCTGAAAACTGTTATTGGCTTTCAGCTCCGGATAATTTTCCGCCAATGCAAATAAATGACCCAGCCCCATACGCAGTTGGGATTCCGCCTGTCCCAGTTGCTTAATGTCGCCCCCACTGCGCGCGTCCATCACCGCCGAACGGGCCTGGGTGATTTTTTCCAGCGTCTCCTGTTCATACTGCATGTATTGCTTACAGACCTCGACCAGCTTGGGTAATTCATCGTGGCGTTGCTTCAACAATACATCAATGTTTGACCAGGACTTGGAAACACTGTGTTTGAGGGTTACCAGATTGTTGTATATGAAGATGCTGAAGAATATCAGGACCACAATGACCGCAAGAAGAATCAGGAGGGGCAAATCCATAATCACGCTAATCCTTTATTCATTATTAGTGGTTAGAACGAACTCAATGCAAAATTAACGAAGCGATTGTCGGCCAACTTTATACCGCCTCAGGATCGGGCTCGATGCGACCCACGTCGTAATTTAAGTCATCGGACACCAGAAGACAGAACTTGAGTGCCATATCTGTGCTCGAGATCCGAATTCTTGACTTGAAACAGATTTAAGCCCTGAAATCAGTTATTTATGCCTGATTAATCACATTAAATTACATTTGGAACTATCTGATTATTTTAGTTTTTATTGATTTATCCCCTCGATTGGGCTAAAAATCATATTAGGCTAATCAAGAACACAAGAATGCGATGCCCTTTCAACGTCAGACCAGAACCGGATGGGTAACGGGGATACTGCTGCTCAGCCTGTTATTGAGTGCTTGTGGTAGCAAACCCTACCGTCCCACCGCCAAGTCAGTAGAGCGTCAGGAAGTTATCGAGGCCGCCCGCGGCATGCTGGGGGTACCCTACCGTTACGGCGAAAGTTCGCCCACACGGGGCTTTGACTGCAGTGGTTTGGTGCAATACGCGCATAGCCTGGCCGGGATCGAAGTGCCACGCACTACCGGCGAACAATATCGTGCCGCCCTGCCTATTAACCGGCAAGCTTTGCGTCCGGGTGACCTGGTGTTTTTCCGTACTCACAAACAACGCTATGTTTCCCATGTAGGGATCTATCTGGGCAAGGGTAAATTTATTCATGCCCCGTCGTCCGGTAAACGCGTCTCCATCGCCAGTTTGAAAGACGATTACTGGCGGCAGCGTTACACCTCAGGCGGTAGAATGTTCTGAAGGAACAAGAAATTAATTCTCACGCAATTTATAAGACTCGGACTCAACAAATACGCGAAACAACTGCTCGTCCAGCTTGCCAATCTTCACTTCATTCTCGATAACCTGCAGTGCTGCTTCCGTCGGCACACCACTGCGATACGGACGATCACCAGCCGTCAGGGCATCATAGATATCGGCAATCGCCATAATCCTTGATTGCACTGGAATTTGATCGGCCATCAAGCCCTGTGGGTAGCCGGTTCCGTCCAGTTTTTCGTGGTGAGCATGGGCAATATCAGGGATGCCTTCATATTGTCCGGTCCAGGGGATCAAGCTTAGAAACTCAAAGGTATGGCTGACATGAGATTCGATCTCTCGTCGTTCCTCGGGGTTAAGGCTACCGCGAGAAAAACTCAGCACTGAGAATTCAAAATCAGTCAGCAACTGGATTTCCTGCTCATCCTGATCAGTAAAACGATAATCATTAATCTCCTGGAGACGCCCGGTATTTTTGTCATACAGGTGTTCCGGTTCATTGACTTCCAGGATCATCACCAGGAATTCATTCAAGCGGGCAATTTCCTGCTGCAGCTTTTCGTCCAGCTGGTTTTGCCGTAGCTGGAACTCATCGGGAGATAAGCCCCCATTCTGATACATATCGACCGAATCCTTGTACGCCTTCCGCTCCAGGCAGGCTTTGGCATACTTGATACGCAACTTGAGTTCCGTCATCTCGTGGGGATAGAGTTTTTTGGCCTTGGTAAGGATATGTTCTCGAACGCCCACCTTACCGAAATCATGTAACAAGGCCGCATAGCGAACTTCCTGTATCTGCTCGCGGCTGAATGTGATGTCACGCAGGCCATATTCGTTCGTCCGATCCACGGCCATCGCCAACTGCTCGGTATGATCCGCCACCCGAAAGGAGTGGCCCGCGGTACTCGGATCCCGCGCTTCAATGGCTTGCACTGACGCGGTGACAAAACCTTCAAATAAACCTTCGATCTCCTGATAGAGCTGGGAATTCTTCATGGAAATCGCCATCTGGGCAGAAATGCCGGTAAGCACGTCCAGGTCCTCGGCCGTAAAAACATGGGAACTCTGACGGGTGTCGATCTGAATCAGGCCAAGCACATCATTTTCGTAAAGCAAGGGCGCGCACATCACACTTCGAATCGACAGATCCTGGATAGAATCATGGTTACTGAACCGCTGATCACCCAGGGCATCCATCAACAGCAATGCGTGTTTCTGTTCCAACACCTGATTAATGATGGTGCGTGATAAGGCGATATCCTCCCCCGGCGGGATTTCGCTGTCACGGTTTCGCATGATCAGAGGACGAAACTGATTGGTTTTGGCCTTATAAGCGACCACGAAGGCCCGATCCGCCCCTTCGAATATATCGAAAATCAGTTGCATGATTTTGGCCAATAATTCATCCAGGTCAGTAATCGCCCCCAGGGCAATACTCACCTGGATCATGGCCTGCATGCGTTTAACCAACTCTTTGTTCAGTTCGGCATCCCCGGATACCTTGTCACGCAGCTGCATGAGGATCTGGGAGGCATCAACGATCATGCTCACATCAGGCTGGTCTTCGTCTCCTGATATGACATGTAATTCACTGGTAGTTCGGTGACCAGATTTTACTGGCGCCAGATCAAAATCCACCACTCTCGATTGTGTTGCAGGGACATCTTGCAAACGAAATACGGCCTGACTATTGCCAAAATACAATTCATCGCCATCCTTGAGTTCCTGTGCAGCGCCTGGCTGCAGGAACTTGCCACGCAGCAGCGTGCCATTGGTGGAGTGAAGATCCTCAACAAAATATCCCTCACCATTCTGGAAGATCCGCATATGCTGCCGGCTGATTTCGGCATCGGAGAGACGAAGAAATTTCGGATCGTTTGCGCGGCTTTGGCTGGAGCGCCCCATGATCAATTCTTGCTCAATCTTGAAACGGGTACCGGAATCGGGGCCCTGGCGGATAATCAATTCGGCCATATTTTTCGTTACCGCGTCACAAAAATATGCAATTGAGGGTTAAATTCATTTTAAGTTTTTGGCCTAACTACCGACAATAGTAAAAAGGTGCGTCATCTGAGCAAAACATGCAAGCTGGAATCTGTTCCCTTGACAAAAAACCGGAATCGAAACGATTAATGAGAAATCAATTACAAAATCCCTAATTTTCAATTATCACAAATACATTTTACAAACTCTTAACAATATAGCGAGATCGCCCTATTTACTTTCGACTACATCACATTTTTTAATTGCGGGTATATTTGCATGACTCATATTTTTATATAGTTTGTAACAAAGATATACTTTATATATAAACTAGAATAATTAAGGTCAAGGAGAACCAGTGGCTAGTGATTCGCTAAAAATCCCTAAAATAAAACGGCAAGTCAGTATGTGGGTCCACCCGGAAGGTCAGGTCATTGGCTCGCTTTTTCTACGGGAACAAAGTGTCAACCATGCCGGCATGGAAGAACCCATAGAGGTATTAAACAAGGAGAAGGCATTTATTGTTTTAGACAGGGAAGATGATGCGCAAGTTTGTTTCTACAACCGTAATGCCATCATTCGACTGGAGTATGAGCACATCCCCTCAACGACTGAAGCAGAGCTGAAAATCATTCCCTGCCAGTTAACCATGATGGATGGTGCCTTAATTGATGGTGAGATAAGGGAAACGCTTGCGCCAGATCGTGCCCGTTTGTTTGACTATCTGAATCATGAAAGGGCGCGGTTTATAAAACTGTATATTGATAATAACCAGATTTGCCTGGTGAACAAATCCTATATTATCAAAGTCACTACAGAAACATCTGAATCAAATTAGAAGGTCAAATTCCTGATGGGTCTGTTTGGGTCATTAAAAGTCAACAAGGCAATCGACATCCTGGTGGATTCGGCGGACGCCAGTCCAGCGGAACTCAAGGAAGCCATGCGCATGGTGAAATCCACCGGGGCTGGCGCGATCCCTAAATTGCTAGATGCCCTGGTGGACGCACCGGAAAATCCCCATATCGATATCTTGCTGGTCAGCCTGTTGACTGACAAGACCCTGCCCAAGTATGTCGATGGTCTGACCGATGATGACAAGCGAGTCGTCATCGGTACCATGCGGACTCTGGCCAAGGGTACCATGTACGACCCCAACCGCCTGTATTCCCTGTTTGAAGACCCGCATATACCCAAGCAGGCAGTGGTGCAAATCCTGCTGGCACGAAAAGAGACACTCAAAGTCAAACCGCTTTTGGAATATTTAAATAAGGCCGACAAGGATAATCGACAAGCTTTATTCAAGGTGCTGGAATCCATCGCTACTGAGGAGATGGTACCCGAACTGGCACCCTATGCTATTAACGAAGATCCGGCCATGCGTCTGCATATCGCCAGAGCCTTATCCCGATGCAAGAAAAATGTGGTGGCGCGTGATGCCCTGCTGCGCCTGATCAATGATAAAAACAAGACCATTCGTCAAGCGGCACTGCAAGGCCTTGGCAACATGAAAATTCCCGTTGATTCCGTGATGATTGTACCGTTACTCAAGGACCCCGATCTCACCGTTCAGGCACAGGCCATTGATACACTTATAAAGATAAAAGATCCGGAAGTGGTCAAATACCTGATTGAGATTCTGCAGGACGACTCCGAGTATATTCGGCGCGCTGCGGTGGAAGTATTGAATGAGGTGGGCGACGAACGAGCAATCAAGGATCTACTGAATGCCATTCGTGACAAGGACTGGTGGGTGAAGGTGCGTGCCGCCGATGCGCTGGGCTCAATCGGCGGCCCCAAGGTTGTTGATGCTGTACTCGGTATGATCAATGAAAAAGATGAATTCCTGCGCCGCACCGCGGTTGAAATTCTTAATTCGGTCAAGGATGAACGTGCCGTCGCTCACCTGATCGGTGCATTAAAGGATCCCGACTGGTGGGTGCGGGAACGAGCGGCTGATGCCCTGACGAACCTGGGTGACAAAAGGGCTGTACCTGCCCTGATAGAAATGCTGCAGACCCAGCCGGAGTCTGCTGTGGTTGCTGTTAAAGCCCTGGCACAACTGGAAGACAGCGCTGCTATCGATCCTATTGTTGAGGCCATGAAACACCAGGATGAAAAAGTCAGAAAGGAGGCCATGCATGCCCTCAAAGGCCTGACTGACGAACAACATCTCGAGCAAGTACAGCAGGTATTGAACGACACCATGGTCGGCGCCAACCCCAACATGACCGACCTTGCCAATCAGACCATGGCAACCGTCATGGCACGACTGGATCCCAGTGCAGATCCGGTGAGTGTACCCTCTGAACCCAGTCAACCATCACTGGGCGCGACTGAAGCCGCCACCCCGGCTACCTCAAGTAATCCACAAATCATTGATGCCGCAAGCTTGCAGGCAGGCGATATGAT
>CBDUOW010000022.1:0-13978 GCA_965368945.1 uncultured Gammaproteobacteria bacterium | reverse complement strand
ATTGTGACGCTGGTGATTATCGGCGCGCTTATTCTTTACATTATTGCGATTTTTAACCGGCTTGTATCGCTGAAAAACCGCTTCAAGAATGCCTTTGCACAGATTGAGGTGCAACTAAAGCGGCGCTATGACTTGATTCCCAACCTGGTCGAAACTGCCAAAGGCTACCTGAAGCATGAACGGGAAACCCTGGATGCGGTTATCCAGGCCAGAAATGCAGCTGCCAAAGGACTCAGCCAGGCTCATGATGACCCGTCAAATGCCGATGCGATTGAAACCCTGAGCAGGGCGGAAGGTGGTCTCGCCGGGGCCCTGGGGCGGTTCAATGTGGTGGTAGAAGCCTATCCGGATCTGAAAGCCAACCAGAACATGATGCAACTCACGGAAGAGCTGACCAGTACCGAAAATAAAGTGGCATTTGCGCGACAGGCGTTTAATGATGCAGTTATGCAATACAACACCTATAAACAGTCATTCCCGCAAACCATATTCGCCAATATGTTTGGTCATGGTAAAGATGCCGCATTACTGGAATTTGAAGACAGTCCGCAAATCCAGGCTGCACCTAAAGTGTCATTCTGATTTAATCCAAACAGATGAATTTTTTTGAAGCGCAAGAAAGGGCGCGACGACGTACTGTCTGGCTGGTATTGCTGTTTGCCCTGGCGATGGCAGGACTGATCGTCATAACTAATCTGTTATTGCTGGGAATACTTGCCTATAGTCAGACCGGCGAGTTTGTTTTTTCGGTTACGGCTTTACACCAGCAGTTCGATTGGGACATATTCATCGGTGTTGCAATCGTCATCAGCATATTGATTTTCCTGGGTAGTCTCTACAAAACCATGTCCCTGTCCGAGGGTGGACGTAGTGTTGCCGAAATGCTGGGGGGTCAACTCATTGCTCGTAATACTTCTGATCCCGATGAACGACGCTTATTAAACGTAGTGGAGGAAATGGCAATTGCTTCCGGTATTTCTGTACCGAATGTTTATGTCCTGGATGAAACAAGTATTAATGCCTTTGCCGCAGGGCTGAGCCCTAATGATGCCGTGATCGGGGTAACCCGGGGAACGCTGAGATATCTGGACCGAGATGAGTTGCAAGGTGTGATTGCACATGAATTCAGTCACATTTTCAATGGTGACATGCGTATGAATATCAGGTTGATCGGCGTTTTACACGGGATTTTGCTGCTGGGGCTGATCGGCTATTACATATTACGTGCAACGCGTTATGTCCGCGGCTCCCGCAACAAAGAAGGTGCCAGTGCGATCGCGATAGTACTTGCCCTGGGTGTCGGTCTGGTCGCAATTGGGTATATCGGTTTCTTTTTCGGTCAATGGATCAAGTCCATGGTCAGTCGGCAGCGGGAATATCTGGCTGATGCCTCCGCCGTTCAGTTTACACGCAACAAAGGGGGCATTGCAGGGGCACTGAAAAAGATCGGCGGACTCACCGCCGGTTCGTATCTGGAAAACCCATCGGCACCCCAATACAGTCATGCCTATTTTTCGCAAGGGGTGGGAGGCTTTTTACAATCGCTGTTTGCGACCCACCCTCCATTGAAAGCGAGGATTAAAAGGATTGATCCCGGCTGGAGCGGGGAGTTTATTGCTTCCAGAAAAGCAGAACCCGCAGCAGAGAAGCAGACCAGGGCCGAGGAGGCCGCAGTTCGCACCGGCATTGTGACCGGCACCATCGCAGCAGGTATTTTGACTGCCAATGAGATCATTGAGCAGGTCGGTACAGTCAGGGAAGAACAGGTCGAGGTTGCGCGTGAAATAATGGCGGCTATACCGGCCGTATTGAGGCAGGCCGCCGAAGAGCCTTTTGGCGCGAGAGCGATCATCTATGGTCTACTCATCGACAAAAGAGCAGAAGTCGAGGATGAACAACGGCAACTTTTGATGCAACTGGCTGATCCGGCTGTGGCCGACCACACCAAAGTGTTAAAGGACGATCTAACAGCATTACCCACGTTTACCCGTCTACCTTTGCTGGAATTAACGATTCCAGCCTTACAGGAATTATCCGCGCCACAATATCGACAATTCAGAAAAGCTGTGCAATCGTTAATTGCAGCAGACAAAAAGGTTGATTTAAAAGAATGGGTGTTACAGCGTCTGGTGATGCAGCAACTGGATGAGTATTTCGGTTTACGTAAACGTCCAACAGCAAAGCACGCGTATCTAGGTGCCGTCAAACAAGAGGCGGAAATCATTCTTTCCCTGGTTGCCTATACAGAACATCAGGATGTTGCGACAGCAGAAAAGGCTTTTGACGCTGGCAAGTCAGAAGTCGGGGCGGGCGCACTGCACTTCGCTCAACGTGATCAACTGACATTGGATAATCTGAATTCCGCAATTGATGAACTGGAGAAATTAAAGCCGTTGCTTAAACCACGTATTTTGAAAGCATGTGCCGCCTGTATCATGTACGACGGTAAAGCTAGCATCAGGGGGCAGGAACTATTACGTACCATATCCAGTACCCTGGACTGTCCAATGCCGCTATTAAGCACTATTACGTATTAGGGATGTATTCTTTCACTACAGCTGCTATTTAAAAAGTAACCATGAATGCAAGATTCGAGCTAAGCATCGTTATTATATGGATTTTTCAATGCTTTACTCTTTCCGTACAAGCGGAAGATTCTCTTACGAAACAACGAAAGGCGCGGTTACCTACTACCCCTGTCACGCAGCTCGAACGTTATGCTGTTGATAATGACTGGACTGTGCGCCGCGAAGTGGCAACCAATCGTCGTTCTCCTGTATCACTGCTTTACCAGTTAGCCGATGATCCGGTGACGGAAGTAAAAATTGCCGTTGCTACCAATATAGCGACAGACGAAATGACTTATATGCGGCTGGCGGATGATCCAGATACGACGGTCCGTAGTGTGGTGGCGCGGTTTGAATTTGTTCCGCCAGCGGTTTTGGATAAACTGGCAAGTGACACCAGCGTAGATATTCGGCTAGAAGTGGCACGTTCCTTTAACGTGAGTAATGCGACTCTCAATCGCCTGATGAAAGATGACTATCCGGAAATCAGGCAAGTTGCCACACAAACTCTGGAGAATCGTCAGGAACAGTGATTCACGGGATATTTATCAGATTGACGATAACAGAATTATCCTGGCATAACGCGCTTATCCATTTATCAGGCAATAGTAACCTCTGATGCCAGGTAAACATCCTGGATCGCATTCAGTAAAGCAACGCCTTCCTGCATCGGTTTCTGGAATGCCTTACGCCCTGAAATTAATCCCATCCCGCCGGCGCGTTTGTTGATTACCGCAGTTCGAACCGCCTGTTGTAAATCATTTTTCCCCGAGGCGCCACCCGAATTGATCATACCGACCCGCCCCATATAACAGTTTGCTACTTGATAACGTACCAGATCGATTGGATGATCAGTGGTGAGTTGATCATACATTCCAGGATGGGTTTTGCCGAACTTGATGGCAGTAAATCCACCATTGGTTGTGGCCTGTTTCTGTTTAACAATGTCGGCATCGATGGTCGCCGCCAGGTGGTTAGCCTGACCGGTCAAATCGGCGGCGGTATGATAATCCGTATCAGCTTGCTTAAAATCGCTGTTACGCAGATAGGCCCACAATACCGTCACCAAGCCAAGTGAATGGGCATGCTCAAAAGCTTCACTGACTTCCATAATTTGCCGGCGTGACTCATCTGAACCGTAATAGACCGTAGCACCCACCGCTACCGCCCCCATATCAAAAGCCTGATCGACACTGGCAAACAATGTCTGATCGTAATGATTGGGGTAGGTAAGTAGCTCATTATGATTGATCTTCAATATCATGGGGATCTTGTGAGCATAATCGCGGGCTACTGATTGCAATACACCCAGGGTCGAGGCCACAGCATTACAGCCTCCATTAATCGCCAGTTCGAACAAGTTGGCCGGGTCAAAGTAGGCCGGGTTGGGTGCGAATGAGGCCCCTGCGGTGTGTTCCACCCCCTGATCCACCGGCAAGATCGAAACATAGCCGCTACCGGCAAGGCGACCATGATTAAAAATGCTGTTGAGATTACGCAACACCGCCGGTTTTCGATTCTTGTGGGCCACAATGCGATCGACAAAGTCAAAACCAGGGAGATGCAAGTCAGAATACGGAATGGTGGAACATTTATGTGTCAGTAAATCTTCTGCTTCATCACCCAATTGCGCGGCAATATCAATCATGGCTAACTCCTTATGAAATATGTACGGACTCATTTTCTGATGATCATAAGCATAGCCGTTTCATCCATGTTGCTAAAGTGCCATAACCGTATTTTTGCTGAGGCATGTAACAGAATAAAATATTACCTCTACATGTAAATTACGCTAATATTCTATCTCACTAATATTAGAGATCATTGTTCTTTGGCCCAATACATTTTATGAGCGTGCTATGCAGAAAAGCCAACTAAGCCTGATTCCATCGTTTCTATTATTGGTACTAATGCTTTTCATCGGATCCTGCACAGATCGACAGGTTATCTTTCCACCAGTGATGGATGCCAAAACAAGAGGTTACTGCGGCTCTTGTCATATGGCATATCAGCCATCAATGCTGCCGGCAGGATCCTGGAGCTTAATGATGGACGGTCTTGATGACCATTTTGATGAGAAAATCACTCTCAAGCAGGATATAAAAAAGCATATCAGTAATTATCATGTCTCTAATGCCGGAGACAGCGCTGTGGCAGGGAAAGCCGGTCAACTCGCCTTGAATGGGCTGCGACCAAATAAAAATCCTCAACGCATCACGGATACCCCATATTTCAAACAGGAGCACCACTTTATGGAAAACAGAATCCTGGACGAATGGGTTGGCTCAGCCGCTAATTGCCCGGTTTGCCATGTCGGTGCCTGGGTTGGGGACTATCGTACTTAATAATCTATTAATGAGTTAGACTGACGTCCTCAATACAGCAATGTTCGTCCTGGATTAATTGATAACATAAATCAGATCGTAAGCAATTAAAATTAATGACAATGATACAGATTCAATCATCTTCTCAGAATTACAAAACCGCGTTTCTGCATTTAGGCTTTCGACCATTTTTCGCCGGTGCAGCATTATTTGCAGTAGCCTCCATGTCACTCTGGCTGGCGATTTACGAATTCAGACTATATGTTGATATAAAGACATTACCTACCATCTTATGGCATAGCCATGAAATGATTTATGGCTACAGTATGGCGGTAATTGCCGGCTTTCTCCTTACCGCTGTCAGAAACTGGACCAGCGTAATGACATTGAATGGTGTCGGACTGTTTGTATTGTTTCTGTTGTGGCTGGCAGCGAGAATCTTGCATTTTATGCCTTTTCCACACGTTAACGTGATAGCACCAATTGTTGACTTATTATTCATGTTGCTGTTACTCATCGCCGTGGCTATCCCGATAATCAAAGTCAGACAATGGATGCAGGCTGGTATTTTGGCCGTATTACTTTTGCTCTTTTTAGGGAATTTATTGTTTTATTTGTCTATATCCGGTCTGGTTAGATTGTCACCGCAGGTCGGCCTCTACCTGGGTTTTTATTTGATATTGACCATGGTGTTTATCATGGCGAGACGCGTGGTTCCGTTTTTTATTGAAAAAGGCGTGGGTTATGATGTCAAAATTAATAACTGGCTATGGCTGGACATTCTTAGCCTTATATTATTTGGCGCATTTGCTGTAAGCGATATTATATGGCCGGATCAGGAGATTGTCGCATTACTGGCAGTGTTGTTATTTTTGTTGCATTCTCTTCGATTAATTCAATGGCACACATCGGGTATCTGGAAAAAACCATTGCTTTGGGTGCTTTATCTTGGATATGGATTCATCTCTATAGGCTTTGCCTTAAAGGCAGGCGTATACCTGCTTGGTTTGTCACCGTTTATCGCTCTGCATGCGTTTTCCGTTGGTGGGGTTGGAATGATAACCCTGGGGATGATGAGTCGTGTGACCTTGGGTCATACCGGCCGAAATGTATTTGATCCACCCCGGATACTGTCTATAATTTTCACTCTTATATTTTGTTCAGCGATATTCAGAGTAGTCATGCCGCTGGTCATGATGTCACATTATACGCTATGGATAGGTATTTCCCAGATATTCTGGATCAGCAGCTTCGTGGTATTTTCTTTTATCTTTATACCGATGCTGATTAAACCACGCATTGATGGGCAATACGGATAGAATAGAAATATATAGACATACCTGGAACTTAATGATCTCTGGTATTTGTTGGGACGAAATCTTCATCGGAGACTTTGACTATGCATATACAAGACAGGGCAACAACATTTGTGGCGAGTCTATCCCTGTATACCTTTATAATCAGTGTCTTGTTACTCTTCGCAACTGTAGTTAATGCGAATGAAATCAAACGTAATAGCCTGGACATGGAATTTGCTTATATATTCCCTGGTAAGTTTCAGATGGGGACACGCATGGAAAATGCTGAAAGTATTGAAAATGAAATGCTCAATCCAGAACCGGGGGTCTTTGACGATGAAAGTCCGAAACATACGGTGACCATCAGCCAGGGATTTTGGATGCAACGCACGGAAGTTACCCAGGCCCAGTGGCACCAGGTAATGGAAAACAAGCCAGGGCCACAGGAATACTGGCAACGTGATGATTGGCGAGAACTACCGGTAGTGTCGATCTCGTGGTTTATGGCGCAACGATTTATTGAAGAGTTAAACAAGAACGACGAGGACTTTCAATACCGTTTACCCACCGAGGCGGAGTGGGAATATGCGGCTAGAGCCGGCTCAGATAATGTCAGGCCATACCCGGTTTCATTGCTTACGGACTATGCCTGGTTCATTAAAAGCTCAGGGGATAAGCCGCATCCGGTGGCAACGCGTAAACCCAATGCATGGGGTCTTTACGATACCCTGGGTAATGCCTGGGAATGGGTCAATGACTGGTATGCGCCTGATACCTATCAAAAAAGCACTCGGGTCGACCCACAAGGTCCGGCAGAGGGCCGGTCACGGGTCCGGCGCGGCGGTTCATACCATTGCCCCCTGCATCAAACAAGGCCGGGGTACCGCGCAGCCAATACACCCGATACCTCATACTCAGTAATTGGCTTCAGGCTCGTGGCGGAGAAAAAGTAAAATCTAACAAAAGCTTCTTTCTGTAAACCGCGCCAGATTTAATTGTCAGGCGCGGCGTTAAAAGCAAACATTATTCAATCTAATACTGATCAGATTTAATGCTTTCACCTTGTCCTTGGCCTCCGCCGGATCCTTGACCCATTCCCATTCCCATACCTTGTCCTTGCCCCATACCTCTACCCTGACCACGGGGCATAGGTTCATCTGGGAGAGTGACACCCTGAGCTTTGGCTCGTTCCTGCATCATTTCGTGGTGCTGGCGGCGATAGGCTTCGCGTTCTGCCTCGGTATTGAAACTGCGCATTGTGGCACGATGCTCGGCACGCTCCTGTTCCGTCATCAATTGATATCCATACATAGTTTCCTCAGAAACTGTAGTCGGTGCAACTTGCATAAGCATAACAATAGCAAGTGTGGATAACAGCGTGGCAAATGATCGACGCTTCATGTTCCTTCTCCTTAAATATAAAGATAAAAATCTAAAAATAAGTATTGCATTAGATGGCAAATCTCACTCCAATGAAGACTCCCGGATTACCTCTGAAAGGCTGAATCTACATAGTGTCTAACGTACCGGTAATCAAGGCGTTGACCTGGATATTATTATGCTTTTTTGAATATCTTTATCAGCCATAAAAATCAACTGAAATACTCAACATTTTATCAATTTCAAATCCTGTCTATAAAACCAGGTGTGTATATTCCCTGAATCTGGCAAATCTATAATTGAGTATCCGCGTGCTATTGTCATATTCGACATTTTAACGCTTTATTCATTTTGGGTCAGTTGGAGTTAACCAAGAATGACTTCTTGTTACTATTTGTCATTATTTTCAGATATTTTAACCTGGAAGTAAGCGTTCTCTAATATGTTTGACATTAGTAAATAGATGATTAACCTCAGGTGATAAACGTTCACAATTTACCTGAGAGATAATGTCGATGATCCAGGGACATACTATCTCCCTCAGGTTGACAGCATGAGGGAAAATATATGCAAATGTCCTTGTTAATAGATGCCGGTAAATGTACAGGTTGCGTCCAGTGTGAACTAGCCTGTTCTCTGGAGAATGAGGGCATTTTTAATCCAGCCAAGTCCAGGATTCGCATCTTTACCTTTCATCATGAGGGACGATTTGTTCCATATACCTGCACTCAATGCGCCGAGGCCTGGTGTATGCAAGCTTGCCCGGTCGATGCCATTGCCTATGATGCAGCAACTGGTGCAAAGGTAATTCTTGAAGCCGCCTGCGTGGGATGTAAAGTCTGCACTATCGCTTGTCCATTCGGCACCGTTAATTACAACAGTGATACCGGTAAAGTGATCAAATGCGATCTTTGTGGCGGCGATCCTGAGTGCGTCAAGGCGTGTCCCACCGAAGCGATTACCTATGTCGATGCAGACCAGACAGGTTATGAAAGAATGCGCGCCTGGGCTGTTAAAACGGATGCAGGCTCAACTGCAACTGTCTAACCTGGAGGGACACTACCATGTCTTGGACCGGAAAAGTTTTACGTGTCAATCTTACAAAGGGCACCTGCAAAGCCGAAGCATTAAATCAAGAGTGGGCGCAGGATTACCTGGGGCAACGCGGCCTGGCGACAAAATACCTGGTTGAGGAAGTCGATGCCAAGGTCGATGCGCTTGCACCGGAAAATAAAATGATTATGGCTACAGGTCCGTTGACCGGGACAATGGCCTCCACAGGCGGTCGCTATTCCGTGATAACCAAAAGCCCCTTAACCAGTTGTGTGGCCTGTTCTAATTCAGGTGGTTTTATTGGTGCAGAAATCAAGAATGCCGGCTGGGATATGATCATCTTTGAAGGAAAATCCCCCACGCCGGTTTATCTCTATGTTGTGAATGACAAGGCAGAACTTCTCCCTGCGGATGACATATGGGGCACGACTGTCTGGCACACCGATGAGTGGCTACACAGACAACATCAAGATCCCATGTTACGCATTGCGGCAGTCGGACGCTCCGCCGAGGCAGGCTGTCTTTATGCGGCAATAGTCAATGATATGCATCGAGCCGCTGGTCGGTCCGGTGTCGGGACTGTCATGGCATCCAAAAATCTGAAAGCGGTCGCAGTACGGGGCACTAAAGGCATTGGCAATATAAAGGATCCCGCCAGATTCATGGTAGCTGTCAATGCCGGTAAAAAGGTCCTTGCCGACAATGCGGTTACCAGCCAGGGCCTGCCAACCTATGGCACCCAGGTCTTGATGAATGTCATCAACGAGATGGGCGCCTTGCCAGCTAATAATATGCAGGACGTCCAATTTGAAGGTGCACAGAATGTGTCTGGCGAGGCGATGCATGAACCACGCAAGTCAGATGGAAAGCCTAATCTGACGACAAATGCAGGCTGTTTTGGTTGTACCATCGCCTGTGGCCGTATTTCGACAATTGATAAAGGCCATTTCTCCGTTGAAAATAAACCCGAGTACTGGGGTAATTCCGGCGGTCTTGAATACGAAGCCGCCTGGGCATTGGGACCTGATACCGGCGTGGATGATATTGATGCCTTAACCTATGCCAATTTCCTGTGTAACGAAGATGGTTTTGATCCTATTTCATTTGGCTCCACCCTGGCTGCTGCCATGGAACTCTTCGAGATGGGCGTCATCACCACCAAAGACACCGATGGAATGGAGTTGAGGTTTGGATCCGCCGAAGCTCTGGTCTGGGCGGTCGAGAAAATGACTACCGGTGTAGGCTTTGGCAAGGAACTGGGACTGGGATCAAAACGCCTGTGTGAGAAATACGGTCATCCGGAATTGTCCATGACGGTGAAAGGCCAGGAATTTCCGGCCTATGATCCACGAGGTATTCAGGGCATGGGCCTGGCCTATGCCACTTCCAACCGGGGTGCCTGTCACCTACGTGGTTATACCGTGGCATCGGAAGTATTGGGTATTCCCGAGAAAACCGATCCCCTGGTGACAGAAGGGAAAGCAGGCCTGGTGAAGGCTTTTCAGGATGCCACCGCTGCCGTTGACTCCAGTGGTCTGTGTCTGTTCACGACGTTTGCCTGGTCATTGGAAGATATTGCACCTCAGATCGATGCTGCCTGTGAAGGTGACTGGAGCGCTGAACGCATGGCCGAAGCGGGGGAGCGTATCTGGAATATGGAACGCGACTTTAACCTCCGGGCTGGATTAACCGGCGCCGATGATACCTTACCCAAGCGCTTGCTAAAGGATGCAGCCAAGACCGGACCCGCGAAAGGGCGGGTTAATGATCTGGATAAAATGCTGCCCGAGTATTACGAACAACGTGGCTGGAGCAATGACGGCGTGCCTACCGATGCAACCCGTCAGCGATTGGGATTGGCCTGATACCTGGATAAGGGAGTAACAATGCATCACGTTGTCATTGGCGCGGGTCCTGCAGGTGTGACTGCTTGCGAAGCATTGCGCGATCTGGATGCTGCAGCACGTATTACCTTGATTAGTGGTGAACCTGAACCGCCATATTCACGCATGGCGATTCCTTATCTGTTAGTGGATGCCATCAAGGAAAACGGGACATACTTACGTAAATCTGATGATTATTTTCCTGAACGCAAAATAGATATTCAGCATGCATCAGTATCGGCAGTAAAACCTGAAGCAAAAACGATTAGTTTCGAAAATGGAGAGTCTCTCGACTACGATCGCTTGCTCATCGCAACAGGCGCATCGCCAATTCAACCACCCATTGAGGGCATTGATCTTCCCGGGGTGCATCAATGCTGGACACTCCCAGATGCCCGCGCTATTGCTGCGCGTGCCAAACCCAATACCTCTGTTGTACTGGTGGGCGCCGGATTCATTGGCTGCATCATCCTGGAAGCTCTGGTGAAACGTGGTTGCAAACTCACGGTGGTGGAACGTGAAGATCGGATGGTGCCACGGATGCTGGACAATACTGCCGGCGGCTTGCTGAAGCGTTGGTGTGAAAACAAGGATATAACGGTACTCACAAACACCGCCGTAAATAAGCTAGAGAAAAATGGGAAAAAGTTATCTGTCAGCCTCGATAATGGTGAAGCAATATCAGCCGGATTAGTCATTACAGCAGCAGGAGTAAGATCAAATATTGATTTCCTTACTGGCTCCAATATTGATACTGATCAGGGGATACTTGTTAATCAGTATCTTCAATCAAATCAGGAAGGGGTATTTGCCGCCGGTGATGTTGCTCAAGGAAGAGACTTTACTACAGGCGAATTCGCAGTTCAGGCGGTTCAGCCCACCGCAGTGGAACATGGTCGCATTGCGGCTATGAATATGGTGAGGCCAAATAGTCTAAGCTATCCAGGCAGCCTCAATATGAATGTGCTGGACACACTTGGGCTGATATCAACTTCTTTTGGTCAATGGATGGGAAACGCAGATGGTGATAGTGCCGTGCTACTGGATGAAGCGCAATATCGTTATCTTAACTTACAGTTCGATGGCGAGTATTTGACGGGCGCCAGTAGCCTGGGACACACTCAACATATGGGTGTGCTAAGAGGATTGATACGTAGTCGAGTGCCACTTGGTATTTGGAAAAAACGTCTGATGGATGACCCGACACGTCTTATGGAGGCCTATCTCGGAACTGTACAGAGCATGGTTTAATTCCATGGTTCGAATCGAGTTCAGGTTATTTGCATCCCTTGTCGAGTATTTGCCGGCAAACGCCAGTAAGCATAGTATTTTTCTTGACGTTCCCGACGGCACCACCATTTATGATGTCATTGATCGCTTTAAAGTCCCTCGAGAAAAAGCTCACCTTGTCATTCTTAATGGGGTGTATGTCCACTTCGCGGAGCGTGATACCTATAAACTACAGGAAGGTGATGCCCTTGCACTATGGCCGCCCGTTGCCGGAGGCTAAGTTAGAGCAACATGGATAAGAAGGCTCAGACATATGTGCGGGTCATGGCAATCACTCACACAGAGTTTATACGCAGTCTCGCACCTCTTAATAAATATTATACTTACAAAATCGATCCTTCCAAAACATCAATCTTCATTAATGACGGTCCGCGGCATATTCATATCAAGTTAGGGCCGGAAAATATCACGCAGTTGGGCGCATTGCAGATGCCATCAACAGAAGTCGAATTTTCATTCACGGCATTCTCTCCATCCGAACTTAATGAATTCTGGCGGTTATTTGACTTGAGTTTTCGGCGGGGCGGGGGATAGATTTAGAGACCCGGTATTCACTTTTGAATATTTCAGAGAAAGTTAGTTTGACAGCCAGATTGGAAGCACTATAAAGATACACTATCTTTAAAAACGCCAGGGACACGCTTGATGGGCAAAGTCACGATTGAACTCACTGAACAACTCTACGAATATATGCTCTCAGTATCATTACGTGATACTGCATTACAACGCGCCCTGCGTAAGCATACCGATGAGCTGGAACATGGGGTGATGCAAATCTCGGCGGATCAGGGGCAGTTCATGGCGCTGCAGCTCAAACTTATGCAGGCCAAACGCGTTATTGAAATCGGCACCTTCACCGGCTATAGCGCCCTGGTGATGGCGCAGGCGTTACCTGCCGATGGGAAGCTGCTGGCTTGCGATACCAGTGAAGAATGGACAACCATTGCCCGGCGCTATTGGGAACAGGCAGGTGTAGCAGACAAGATCGAGGTGCATCTTGGGCCGGCATTAGAAACTTTGAAAATGCTACTGGATGCCGGTGAACGGGAACAGTTTGATGCCGCTTTCATCGATGCGGACAAGGTCAATTTACGCCATTATTATGAACAATGTCTACACTTAGTCCGTCCTGGTGGACTCATTATGATAGACAATGTATTGTGGAGCGGAGATGTCATTGATACGTCAAACCAGACAGCAGACACCAAGGCAATACGAGAACTAAATACGTTCATACATAAAGATGAGCGTGTCGACATCAGTCTTGTACCTATTGGAGATGGTTTGCTACTAGCCAGAAAGTTGGAACCGCCTGAATCATAGTGAATATCAATCAGTTGACGCTCAAATAAAAATATCGTTAGTTTGCCAACAACAGTAGTGCCGTACATTGAAAGCACTAGTTAATCAAGCTCTACAAATTGGGAAAAGCAGGGCGCTGAAACGGGCTCAATTGCATAAAGTGAAATTATTCAGGCTGCTTTAATGGAAGAACTGGCATTCTTACCCATATTATTGATTGCCGCTTTCATCCATGGTGCCCTGGGGTTTGGTTTTCCGCTAATAGCGACTCCCTTGCTCGTATTGTTCATGCCTCTACCGGCAGCAATTTTGTTGACCCTTGTTCCCACTGTCAGTATCAATCTGGTTAGTTTTTTTACCGAAAAGCACTGGAAACAGGCGTTACGTATTTATTGGCCGATTCCGGCTTTCACGATCATGGGCAGCATAATCGGAACTCAGATCCTGCTATCCGTTAATCCGTCGCCGTTTCGCATGCTGCTTGCTTTAGTGCTGGTTGCCTACCTGGTGACTGAACGACTTAGAGGTAGCAGGCAAGAGCATCAGTTACCGAAATGGGGGATGGCATTATTCGGTTTAGGCCTGGGGCTCCTTGCCGGAGTGGTGAATATATTTGCGCCCGTAATTGTGGTCTTCGCACTTTACACGCGCATGAATCCCACCCTCATGGTTGCCACCTTCAATATGAGTTTCCTGACCAGCAAATCGGGGCAGATTATCGGGTTTATTGCTAATGATGCTTTTGATCCAGACGTTGTATTGTTAACCCTTGCGCTAGTCCCATTTGTGTTGCTGTGCTTATGGTTGGGTATTCGAATTCGCCGTAGAATTGATCGGGAAACCTATATGCAATTACTGCGTGGCGCATTATGGCTCATTGC
>CBDUOW010000021.1:0-14337 GCA_965368945.1 uncultured Gammaproteobacteria bacterium | reverse complement strand
AACTGCGTTTGCCTGTTGGCAAACGGTTTCACCTCACCCTCTCACGCCGACCAATTCTAATTCTTGCGCCTGACCTTGCAGGCGAATTAATGAGCGCGAGCGGATTTCCAGCCCTCCGGGCGTTCGATGAACTGCGGTTAACCACTACATTAAATCTGATGTGCAGGATGCGTGACCGAAGGAAATCCCTTTAGGGACGGATGCCGCGGTTGCTGCGACCCACAGGGATGTGGGGAAGTACGAGCACAGGGATGTGCGAAGGTAGAACAATGCAGGAGCAATTGTCGAGAGCAACGCAGGACGCAGTTGCCGAGATGCAAAAAAGCGGCCTCTCACAACCGAAGAAACCAGACTATTTCGTAAATACGACCTCACGGGATCCGCGCTGCATGTAAAAACGATATACTCTTTATTATACATACACCATTATCAATTCGGTCCCCGCAGACATGTTATCAATGATTAGCCTTATGAAAATGAACCGAACTTTTAGACAGGTTTCCCTGCTGTTGCTCGCCAGCCTGATCATGGCCTGTGCCACCAGTCCCACCGGTCGTAGTCAACTGATGCTGGTGTCGGAAGAACAGGCGATCAGTGCTTCCAAACAAGCCTATGTTGAAATGCTGCAACCCCTGGAAAAACAGGGCAAGCTGGATAATGACCCGGCGATGACCCGACGGGTACAGACCATTACCAATCGCCTGATCGCCGAAGCAATCAAGATGCGACCGGAAACCCGGCGGTGGGAGTGGAGCGTCAAAGTGATCGATGATCCAAAGGTGGTCAATGCCTGGTGCATGGCCGGCGGTAAAATGGCGATCTATACAGGTTTGATTAAACAGCTTAAGCCGACGGACGACGAACTGGCACAGGTCATGGCCCATGAAATATCCCATGCCCTGGCCAACCACACGGCGGAGCGCATGTCGGTCGCGATGGGTTCATCACTTGTTGTGCTTGCCGTCGGGATTGCAACCGATAATAAAGGTGCAGCCGTGGCAGGGACAGCCGTGGCCGCCAAGCTGGCGATTGAACTTCCAAACAGCCGCACCTCAGAAGCCGAGGCGGATCGCATGGGCATTGAGCTGGCCGCCAAGGCCGGTTACGACCCCCATGCGGCGGTAACACTCTGGCAAAAAATGAACAAGGTCGGCGGCGGCCGCGTGCCGGAATTCCTCAGCACCCACCCGGCTCCGGAAAACCGGGAACAAACCCTCAAGGCCCTGATTCCTGAAATGATGCCCTATTACCAACAGAGCCAGTGGCGTAAACAGTAACCTGTCGTTCTATACGAGCTGGGTGCTTGCCCGCCTGATGAGGAAAAGCATTAATGTTTCTTACTTATTATGTCCCGATGTGACTTGTAATAATTAATCACGCCGTTGGTGGAACTGTCGTGGGAAGTTACAGCCTTATCATCTTCCAGTTCCGCAAGAATATGCGATGCCAGTTGCTTGCCCAGTTCAACACCCCATTGATCAAATGAATTGATATTCCAGATCACACCCTGGACAAATATCTTGTGCTCATAGAGCGCGATCAGTGATCCCAGCGTTTTCGGATCCAGGGTATCAAACAGAATGGTATTGGTCGGTTTGTTACCCTGAAATACCTTGTAGGGTAACAATTGCTCGAGTTGTGCGGCATCCATCCCCGCCTGCTGCAGTTCCTGCCGGGCCTCCTCTTCCGTCTTGCCTTTCATCAAGGCTTCCGCCTGTGCAAATACATTCGACATCAAGGCCCGATGATGGTCCTGGATAGAATGATAGTCAGAAATCGGTGCCAGGATGTCAGCCGGTACCAGTTTGGTTCCCTGATGCAATAACTGATAAAAGGCGTGCTGGGCGGAGATACCGATCTCACCAAAGATAATCGGCCCGGTCGTGTAAGTCACTTCCTTGCCTTGCCGATCAACATATTTGCCATTACTTTCCATGTCGGCCTGTTGCAAGTAAGCCGGCAAGCGATGCAAGTGCTGGTCATAAGGCAAGACCACATGGGTCTGGGCACCAAAGAAATTGTTATACCAGACACCCAGTAATGCCAGCGTTATGGGTAAATTCTCTGCTACCGGGGTAGTACGGAAATGCACATCCATTTCGTAGGCACCCAGCAACAGGGAACGGTAATTTTTCATTCCTATATATATAGCGATTGAAAGCCCGATTGCCGACCACAGGGAATAACGCCCGCCAACCCAGTCCCACATGGCGAAGACATTTTCCCTGGCAATACCAAACTGCTCTGCCGCGGCGATATTGGCGCTCACTGCGACAAAATGCTTTTTCAGGGCCGCCTCATCGCCAATGTTCCTCAGGAACCAGGAACGGGCGGTATTGGCATTGAGCATGGTTTCCTGAGTGGTGAAAGTTTTAGACGCAACGATGAACAGGGTGGTTTCCGGCCGCACTTTCCCCAGTGTATCCAGGATATGATTTTCATCCACGTTGGAAACATAATGCACTCGCAGATCATGTACCCCATAGGGGCGCAAGGCTTCAGTGACCATAACCGGGCCCAGATCCGAACCACCGATACCAATATTCACAATGTCGGTAATCGGTTGCCCGCTTACACCTCGCCATTTACGCGAGCGTATTGCCTCACTCAAGGCTTCCATCTTGTCCAGCTCAGCCTTCACCAGAGGCATGACATCCTCGCCATCCACATGCATTGGCTGGCCTGACATATTTCGCAGCGCCACATGCAAAACGGCGCGATGCTCAGTATTGTTGATCGCCTCACCCGCAAACATTTTTTCAATCCAGCTCGAAAGCCCGGCTTCTTCCACAAGACCGTGAAGTAACTGCAGGGTTTCTTCGGTAATTCTGTTCTTGGAGAAATCCAGCAAAATATCATTGAAGCGTAATGAAAACTTCTCGAAGCGCTGCGAGTCATCAAGAAACATATCCCGCATATGCAAGGTCGCTACTTTTTTATAATGCTCAGCTAAAGCCTGCCAACTCTTGCCTTGATTCATGACTGTCATTGTTATTTCCTGCTTGAGTCTCAGAATTCCCGGGACAACCCCAAAAAGGCCCTGCCGTATTTCATCACCAGCTCGCGATTCTGGCCATATCACTGCTGCTGTCTAGCCTAAAACACTCACCAGGCCATTGCCAGAGTCATTTTGCTGCCCGGGTGATCCGGTTTCAGAAACAGCGCAGCGGCCTTAAAAGCACAGAATCCCGGGTATCTTGATAAGGTATGGTGAACTGATATCGGCTGCTCCATTATCCGCCGTCATCTGAATTCCCACAATAAATTACCACCATCTCTGGACTTGCCTCTGCGCAAAAAACAGTGACCTGGGGTGACGCGTTGGCGCATAATGGAAATCTTGCGGACTTTCCCTTCATCCTGTCAGTCGATGCGTAAACGACATATTGCATTTCATTCCGGTCAAACCTACCGCGTGCAATCGCTGGGAGGCAATCAAGGCATTGCGGATCGCCTGGCACAAATGGGCATTCTGCCGGGAATGGAAATCACCATTGTACGTATCGGCCCGATGGGTAACCCGTTCGAGCTGGCGACAGATAACGGCCAGTCTATTGCGCTGCGCAACACGGAAGTCGAGGCACTGGATTGCAAACTGGTCAGCCTGCCGCTGATTGCCACTTTCCCGGATACACAGCAATATCGAATCAGCGCCATCAACGGCAATCCACGCCAGCAGCGAAAACTGACTGACGTGGGTCTCAGGCCCGGAATCGTTATTCGGGTTGAAGCAACCCGCCCTTATGAGTTGCGTATTATTGATGAGGACAGGCTGGTGCGACTGGCTCAGGCTGAAGCCCAGTACCTGATGCTACAACCGCTGGAACCCGATGCCTGAAGCTACTGTTGCCCTCTGTGCCGCGCCCAATACGGGTAAGACGACCCTGTTTAATCGCCTCACCGGCGCGAACCAAACCGTCGGTAATTGGCCCGGGGTCACGGTAACTAAAAAGAGTGGCCACTTTCAGCTGGATACGCATGAAATCCTGCTGGAGGATCTTCCCGGTGCCTATTCCCTGACATCAACCACCCTGGAGGAGCGGGTAACTCGTGATTACCTGCTTAATTCCCCTCCCGATGCCATCATTAATGTCGTGGATGGCGGTAACCTTTATCGTGGCCTGGGACTGACCCTGCAACTGGCGACGAGTGGGCTGCCGATGGTGGTCGTTGTCAATATGATGGATGAAGTGCGCGCCAAGGGTATCGAGATCGACTTTGACGCCTTTTCGGAACATTTGGGCATACCGGTCCTGCCGCTTATCGCACGCAGTGGCGAAGGCCTGACCAACCTGAAACACACCCTCTTGTCCGTCCTCAAACAAGATACGGTTGAACACCCGCCGCATATTTCCTTTCCACCGATACTGGAAGAGGCCATCAGTGAACTGGCGCGTAAAGTAGAACGCCAGGTTCCTACCGATCTGGACCAGAATTTCATTGCCATCCGTCTCATGGAAGGAGGGGATTCGGCCAGCCGCCTGGTTGAGCGACATCCCGCACTGGAGCCCCTGGCCAGCGAAGCCATGGAAACCCGACTTCATGTGGAACAGCATCTACCCATGGATCTTCCCATGGTGTGTGCTCAATGTCGTTTTAATGCGGTACGCGGTCTCATCCAGGAATCCGTAAAAATGCCGCCCCAGCTTCCCAAGGACATGACGGCACGCCTCGACCGGGTATTGATGAATCGCTGGCTGGGTTTGCCGCTGTTTTTTCTCATCATGCTCATGATGTTTCAGGGTGTTTTCACGCTTGGAACACCACTACAGGAAGCGTTTGCGGCACTGTTTGAAAGCGCCGACAGTTGGTTGCGCACTACTGCCATGATCCAGGCTTTACCGGAACTTGGGCAAAGTCTTCTGCTCGACGGCCTGTTCAGTGGGCTTGGAGTGGTTCTGAGTTTCCTGCCGATCATTATTCTGTTTTTTCTGTTCCTGTCGATCATCGAGGACAGTGGTTATATGGCCCGGGCGGCCTTCCTGATGGATCGACTTATGCACTTGCTACGCCTGGATGGCAAAGCCTTTATCAGCCTGTTGCTTGGTTACGGTTGCAATGTGCCGGCGGTGATGGGAACGCGGATTTTATCGAGTCGGCACAATCGCCTGCTTGCCATGCTGCTGGTGCCATTCACACTATGCAGTGCCCGCTTGCAGGTATTTCTGTTCCTGTCCGCGATTTTGTTTGCACCAACAGTAGCGCCATGGATCGTATTCGGTCTTTACCTGCTGAGTTTCAGCATGATTATTTTGATTGGGCTGTTACTTCGACCTTTTCGCTTTGGTACAGCCGAACCGTTTATTATGGAATTACCGCCGTATCGGCTACCGTTAGTGCGCACCGTGGTGTTACGCGCCTGGCAGGAAATTCGCGACTTTCTTTACCGGGCCTCAACCTTCATAGTAATTGGTGTGATTGTTATCTGGTTTCTCACCCATTTCCCCGCCGATGTTGATCCGGGGAGTGCGGAAACCTTTGCAGGTAAGATCGGCCTGTTTCTCGCCCCCGTGTTTGCTCCAATAGGCATTCAGTGGGCGGAAACCGTTGCCTTGTTTTTCGGCTTTATTGCCAAAGAGATCCTGATCGGTGCCCTGGCCGTTATTTATGGCAGTTCGAACCTGGCAGCCGATATCAGTGCCCAGCTTTCCCCACTGCAAGGCCTGAGCTTCATGGTCTTTACCCTGATTTACAGTCCATGTGTTGCAACCGTTGCCGCCATCCGGAGTGAGTCCCACTCATGGCGTATTACCTTACTATCAGTGGGTATGGGTCTGGTCCTGGCATGGCTAACCAGCTTTGTGGTTTACCAGGGTGGCTTGTTGCTCGGGTTTCAATAAATAGCCTGCAGCGAGAATACGGCTACCTCAGGCGGATAACGGTAATTCCGAACCATGCCTTGTCCCAAGCTGATGCTGATATGGTTGAGCAAATAAGCGCTCGCTTTCGATCCAAACCAGAATTTTTACCCTGCCCTGTTCCGCATCCCAGTAGGGTTCGCTGGCAATACAGGCGCCCCACCGTATAAATGCGCGTAATATTCCCGGCAGAATAAAATCATCGGCATAGGCAACATCGCCACGCCGGAGAGGAACTCGTGGTCGCGCCAGGGTTGTGCACATATGACTGTTACGCAGGTAAAACATCAGTGACTGGATATATTTGTCGCCTCCAGCCATCGGCAAACTGATACGACTGACCAGGGCCTTTGGCATACAACCCGCGTAGTTTTCCCCGATAAGCTCCAGGCACTGGGCCAGCACTTCATCCGGATTATAGCCTGGCAACATGACTGGACCATCGAGTTCCAGATAGTCCATGTCACTCGAGAGTAAACCACGAAGGTCAAATTCACCCTCAACTTGCCCTCCCGTCCGTGATGAATGCAGTCCTACGGTTGCAACCGGCAACCCATTCAAGCGGTTGATCACCAGGAGTTGCTGTTCAAACTGCACAGCCGTTGATGTGTAGCGCTGTCGTATTCCTTGTTGTTCCTGAATACGTTGGCGCACTAAATTACAGGCGTGTTTCTGTTCGGTGGTTTCAGCCATAACGGTCATTAACCGACTGGCAGTTGCGTGACCCGAATGGTCTGCAGTCTCAATCATTTTTGTCTCTCATCATAATCAACATGGCCCAAGACTAGACTGTATAGATGAATCCTGGCTGAAGTTTTTATGACACTATTGTGACAATCTAAAACAAAATCCTTGATAGCATCATGCGCCACCAAGCTACCTTGAGCATCCTCAATCACAAACTGTTGAATATCCACCGGCACGATCAGGTTGCCAGCGCAACAGGAAGGCGATACCCTTTGTCAGTAATATTATTGCGTTCGGTAAAAATTCCTTAATTATCTGGAACTTGAGAGAAACCAGAAAAACAAAAATCACGCGGAGCAGGCACTATGGCAGATAAACCCGTCTACAAAATCACCGTATACTTCAACAACGGAAACCAGAAATCCTACGCCTTTCGACAACAGGATGAAGATTCCAATGTCACCAGGAATATCGAGAGAATTCAGGAAGCCGATCAATTGTTGATCATGTTGAAAGATCGCATGGTATGGATACCCTTTAATAGCATTGAGCGATTCGAACTTTTCCCGGTACCCAAAGCCTGGCCCAAAAACACTATCCACAATGCCGTTGAAGTTGAGTAAAATAACCACCTGTAAATACCAGTGTTGAAGCATTCGTATAACCAAGGATAATCAAGCCATTATGTTCCTTTTAAACTCGTGGACCCGATTAAGTTTGTATGTTGGCGTTGTTGCGTTAATGACAGCCATTACATTTTCAACCGCCAATGCTGAGAGTAAATCCCTGAAAATTGCAGGCAGTGTCTGGCCACCCTATATCGTCGACAAGGGTGCAGAAAAAGGCGCCGCCACCGCGTTAGTGACTGAAATCCTCAAGCGCGCAGGGTATAAAACGGAAACTACGATTGAAACCTGGCCACGGACCCTGGAAGGTACCAGTGCCGGTATTTATGACGTCATCATCTCCGCCTGGAAAACCAAGGAAAGAGAGGCGCATTTCCAGTACACCGATCCCTATTTCGTCAACACCATCCAGTTCGTCAAGCGCAAGGGCAACCCGATTAACTTCAGGGGTTACCAGGACTTGAGGGGCCTGGTGATTGGTGTTGTTAATGGTTATGCCTACGGCGATGAATTTGACAAGGCCCAGGGGATCATCAAGGTCCCGGCTAATCACCTGATACAGAATCTGCTCATGTTACAACGCGGTCGCATTGACCTCACCCTTGGTGACAAATGGGTAGTGCGAAATGAATTAACCGAATATTTTCCTACTGCAATCAAGGAATTCGAATTTCTAGGCAAACCGGTCGCCACGCGTCCCTTGCATGCCGCCGTATCCCGCGCTCACCCGCAACATGACAAGATCGTCAAAGACTTTAACAAAGCCCTCAAGTCCATTAAGGCCGATGGCAGTTACGAGAAGATTCTCGATGTCTACAGAAACCGCCTGGTGAAGTTAACGGAAACACCACTTTAAGGTTAAGGCGAGTCATTCTCCGCAATAGCCGCCTGATAAGCTGAATTATTAATGCTCGCCTTTAGTGCGTAATAATCCCGCCAGGCGATTCCCCTGTTTTTGCGGGCCACCGCGTGGAAATATGTTATGTAAGTAACGGCTGGACCCTCGTTCTGCTCCCCAGCTTGCTTTGAAGTGCTTTACCATTTTGCGCACTTCACACTGTACCCCATGCTCATACCAGTAATCTCGTAAAAAGCGCACGACTTCCCAGTGTTCATTAGTCAGGTGTAAACCTTCTGCTGAAGCCTGTGCCTGGGTGAAATCTTCACTCCATTCATCGAGATTGACGATATAGCCTTCACTATCGGTTTGTATTTCTCGGTCATTAACCTTGATTGTCTTGATTTGCATATTGGGATACATATTAGGCGTTCTCCATGACTACATTTAACTTATCTTGACCATTAAGTGTTTCTGCGATGAGGGCCTTGATTTCCGGGACACAGGATCCACAGTTGGTGCCGGCCCGCAACATGTCCCCCACCGCCTCCGCAGTGGCAAGACCATGCTGCCGGATCTTGTCAATCAACACATTTCTACCTACCCCAAAACAGGCACAGACCGTTCGTCCGACATCATGCTGACCACTGGCCGGCTTGCCGCTTAAAATATTTCTGCGATCCTGCTCCTGCAATTCTTTTTCAGTAAACAGGCTGGCTAACCAGTCACGTTCCGGTAACTCATAATCGGGGCCGATAAAAATACAACTCTCGAGTTGACCATTTTCCATGCGTGCGGCGCGATAACGATTCACCGCGCGATCATGATATTCGATCCATTCCACCTTATCGGCCGTCTGGCATAACAAACCGCGGGCGGTCTCCGCCCAGTTGTCGGGAGTGGCATCACCCGCAATTTCATAGCGCCATAACTGCTCACCTCTAGAGCAGGACCAGTAGCTTGCTGCTTCCAGTGGCAAACGACGTCGGGTTAACAGGAAGCCGTACCAGTCGGCCTGGTAAGGTTCGACCCGTACCGGGGTATGCTTGAATTCCGGCTGGCCGGAAATCGGATCCACTGCCGGATTAACCAGGGCATCCACATAACTTTTACTGGCGTATTGATCATTCCAGTGCATCGGGATAAAAACACTGCCGATCTGTTGCTCGAGTGACACCCGCGCGCGGACGATAATTTCTCCCCACTGGCTGGTCACTTTTGCCAAAGAACCGTCCGGGATATTCGATCGCGCCGCATCCTGTGGATGCAAAGTCACAAAGGGTTCATAGATATGACCTGAAAGACGAGCGGACTTACCAGTACGGGTCATGGTATGCCACTGATCCCGAACCCGTCCGCTGTTCAAAGCCAGGGGATAGTCTTCATTCACCGCATTGGCCGGTAGATGATCAGTCACCGCAATAAACTGTGCTTTGCCTGATGGGGTAAAGAACTTACCATCTGTAAACAAACGAACCGTACCTTGCCCTTGCTCCATCACGGGCCACTGAACAGGTGCTAATTGCTCATACTCAGTAGCATCAAGTTCATTCAGGCCGGCGAGATTGAAATCCCGCTCACCATTATTGTTATAAGCCGATAAGGCGGCATGTTCCTGGAAAATATCGGCGGGCTTTTCATAAGAAAACGCATTGCCGTAGCCCATGCGTTGTGCCAGTTGAGAAATAATCCACCAATCCGGTTGGGCAGCCCCGCTGATGGGAAGAAAGGCACGCTGGCGCGAAATGCGACGTTCCGAGTTGGTTACCGTACCATCCCGTTCACCCCAGGTACGCGCCGGGAATAAAACATGGGCATAGCGACTGGTATCCGTCTCGCGCATACAATCCGAGACAATCACCAGCTCACACTTCGCCAGGGCTGCCCGCACCTTATCCGCATTGGGCATGCTCACCGCCGGGTTGGTCGCCATGATCCACACAGCCTTGATTTGCCCTGCGGCCATGGCATCAAACATCTCGACTGCCTTGAGTCCCTCCTCTTCGGCAATGACGGGGGCCTGCCAGAAGGTTTTCACCATCTCCCGGTGTTGCGCATCATTCAGGTTCATGTGCGCCGCAAGTTGATTCGCCAGCCCACCTACTTCCCGCCCACCCATGGCATTGGGTTGTCCGGTAAAGGAGAAAGGGCCCATCCCAGGCTGACCAATGCGGCCAGTGAGAAGATGGCAATTTATAATGCTGTTACCCTTATCGGTACCGTATGACCACTGGTTAATGCCCTGGGAAAAGACCGTCACGCTTCGAACCGTACTGGCAAACAACTGGAAAAACTGTTCGACCTGATCCTGTGACAAGCCACATTTCGCTGCAACAGTACCCGGATCCGGCACCTGTGCATGGGCGGCAGTTAATGCCGCATCCAGGCCCTCTGTTGAGTTAGCGATGAATGTCTTGTCACGGTAATGATTCTTGTCCAGGTAGGCGAGCAAGCCATTAAACAGATAATTATCCGAGCCTGGTGAAACAGGCAAATGCAGATCGGCAATATCACAGGTTGCCGTCTTACGCGGATCGATGACAATAACTCTCAAGTTGGAATTATTTTTCCTGGCCTTGGCGATACGCTGATAGAGAACAGGGTGACACCAGGCGGTGTTGCTTCCCACCAGGGTGATCAACTCAGCCTGCTCCAGATCCTCATAAGCACAAGGTACGCTATCCGCGCCAAAGGCCCGTTTCTGCGCGGCTACGGCCGAGGACATGCACAAGCGGGAGTTGGTATCAATATTGGCGCTGCCAATAAAGCCTTTCATCAGTTTATTGGCGACATAGTAATCTTCGGTCAGCAACTGGCCGGAGACATAAAAAGCCACCGCATTCGGCCCATGCTCAGCAATAATGGAATTAAGTTGCTGCGCGGTATAGTCAAGCGCATTGTCCCAACTGTGGGCCGTGCCTTCCACTTCCGGATAAAGCAAGCGGCCCTCGGTACTGAGTGTGTCCGCCAGCGCCGCGCCCTTGGAACAGAGTCGGCCAAAATTAGCCGGATGCTCCGGATCACCCTTGATAGTGACTTCGCCTGCTGGATCCACCGAGGCGAGAACTCCACAACCTACCCCGCAATAGGGGCAGGTAGTTTTAATCGGCTGTGGCATTCGAATTAACCTGCGTCCTGCTGATTGGCTTACTGGTTAGGACAACCTTCATTCGGGTTCAGGGACAACATGATTCTGTCGCCATCAAGCCTGACCGGATAGCTTGCGGCACAGCCTTCATCGGGTGCGGCAGCTTCACCGGAATCCAGGTGGATCTTCCAGTCATGTAACGGACAGGCCACGCGCTTGCCATGCACAATGCCCTGTGACAATGGACCTCCCTTGTGCGGGCATTTATCCCGCAGGGCAAAAATCTCATCATCCGCGGTACGAAATATGGCGATATTACCTTTACTTGTTTCCACTACCCGCGATCCCAGTTGCGGTATGTCATTCATAGTTCCGACTTCAATCCAGTTTTCACTCATCGCTGCTACCATTTTCCTGATCCTTTAATTCTGTAGTTAGCCCGCAACAACTTTCAGCGGTTCGAACTCATGTTTATCCGTGCCTTCAGCCCGTGCTTGCCAGGGATCATCCTGCATATACTTTTGCGAATACCGAAACCGCTCTGCCAGTGCCTTGCGGTTCACCTCGTCTTCGACCATCTTTTCTTTTACATAGGTCAGACCGACACGTTCGATCCAGGGCGCGGTACGTTCCAGGTAATGCGCTTCTTCACGATACAGTTGCATGAAGGCCGCGGTGTACTCCAGCACCTCTTCCTCGGTTTTTACTGCACAGAGAAAGTCCGTTACCCGTACCTTGATGCCGCCATTGCCACCGACATGCAATTCATAACCGGAATCAACACACACCACGCCTAAATCTTTAATCGTGGCCTCGGCACAGTTACGTGGACAGCCGGATGCCGCCATTTTGAACTTATGTGGTGTCCAGGAGCCCCAGGTCATTTTCTCCAGTTCAATCCCCAAGTGGGTCGAATCCTGGGTACCAAAGCGACACCATTCCTTACCGACGCAGGTCTTTACAGTACGCAAGGCTTTGCCATAGGCATGGCCGGACACCAGGCCGGCCTGATTGAGTTCATGCCAGATACCCGGCAGCTCTTGTTTTTGTAAACCATACAGCGCGATCCGTTGACCACCGGTCACATGCACCGTCTTGACCTTATACTTCTCAGCCACATCGGCAATGGCACGCAGTTCCTTCGGTGTCGTACCACCACCCCACATACGTGGGATAACCGAATAGGTGCCGTCTTTCTGAATATTGGCATGCACCCGTTCATTAATGAAACGTGACTGGTAATCATCGATCCCTTCCGCCGGCCATTCACACACCAGATAGTAATTCAGCGCCGGACGGCACTTGCTGCAACCATCCGGGGTATCCCATTCCAGCGAATCCATGACAGCACGAATGGATTTGAGGCCTTGCTCTTTAATCGCCGCGCGCACTTCATCATGAGTATGTTCCGTGCAACCACAAAGAGGTTTCTGATGCGGTGCGGTTGAGTAGTCACCTCCGACCGTATGTGCCAGTAAGGCTTCAACCAGGCCGGTGCAAGAGCCGCAGGAACTGGAAGCCTTGGTATGGGCGCGCACATCCTCCAGGGTAAAAAGTTTTTTCTCGGTTATTGCATTGACGATGTCGCCCTTGCAAACCCCGTTGCAACCACAGATTTCCGCACTGTCCGCCATTGCGACGACACGATTATCTTCGCCATGGCCGGAGTCACCCAGATGTGCCTGACCAAACAACAGACTTTCACGAAAGTCCGATATGTCGGTTCCATCGCGCATCAGATCAAAGTACCAGGCGCCGTCGATGGTATCTCCATACATCACGGCACCCTTGATGCGATTGTCCTGCACCACCAGTTTTCGATACACTCCACGCGAGGCATCCTGAAATACCAGTTCCTCGGTATTTTCATTCCCGCTAAAGTCCCCGGCGGAAAACAGATCAATGCCGGTAACTTTCAATTTGGTCGAAGTCACCGTGCCTTCATACCGGCCGATGCCATGCTGCGCCAGGTGATTGGCACACACCCTGGCCATTTCAAACAAGGGGGCAACCAGACCATAAGCCACACCACGGTGTTGCACACATTCGCCGACCGCATAGATCCGTGGGTCAAAGGTCTGCATGGTGTCACTCACCACGATGCCACGCTCGCAATGAATGCCGGCTTTTTCCGCCAGGGCAAAATTGGGTCGAATCCCCACCGCCATCACCACCAGGTCGGTATAGATTTCAGTACCGTCCTTGAAGCGCAGCTTTTCAACCCGTTCCTTGCCGATAATGGCTTCCGTCTGTGCGCCCATCAGGAAATTCAGGCCGCGTTCTTCCAGCGACTTTCTCAGCATCGCAGCGGCAGGCTCGTCGAGTTGTCGTTCCATTAACGTGTCCATAATGTGGACCACGGTGACGCTCATGCCCTGCTGAATCAGACCATTGGCTGCTTCCAGCCCCAGCAAACCGCCACCAATCACCACGGCATGTTTGTGTTTCCTGGATGCGTCCAGCATTTGATCCACATCGTGAATATCCCGGAAGCTCACGACACCTTCCAGCTCATGACCCGGTACGGGAATTATGAAGGGGGTGGACCCGGTTGCCACCAACAAACGATCATAGTTTTCAGTTGTGCCATCCGCCGCGATCACCTTGCGACCGACACGATCGATCTCGGTAACTTCCTTTCCTTTGTGCAAGGTGATGCCATTGTCCACATACCACTGCTCATCATTGAGCATGATGTCATCGATGGTCTTGTCCCCCGCCAGTACCGGCGAGAGCATAATACGGTTGTAGTTACCGTAAGGCTCGGCGCCGAACACGGCAATATCGTAAGTATCGGGCGCCACCTTGAGCAATTCCTCAACGGTACGAATACCCGCCATGCCATTCCCGATTACAACCAGTTTTTCCTTCATTTTCAAATCTCCAAAACCGTTTATAGTGACAACGTTCTATATACTTTTTATCAGGCGACCAGACCTTCCGGTATGCGCTGACGTTCATAAAGAAATTTCAGAACCTCAGCGCGATAATGGTTATAGTGTTCATCATCCGCCAACTCCACCCTGTCTCTGGGCCGGGGTAAATCAATCTCTAATATTTCACCGATCGTGGCTGCCGGCCCATTGCTCATCATTACAATTCGATCGGACAGTAAAACGGCCTCATCCACATCATGAGTAATCATAATCACCGTGTTATTCAGCCGCGTCTGAATTTCAATCAGTGAATCCTGCATATGAGCGCGCGTTAATGCGTCCAGGGCACCAAAAGGCTCGTCCA